>JANNVG010001352.1:0-5724 GCA_031414395.1 Fimbriiglobus sp. | reverse complement strand
GTCGCCTCGGTCTGCATGCGGAAGGCCATCTCGAGCGATTGGATGCGCGCGTCGAGCTGGTCGTCGCCCTTGTTCCGTTCGAGGTGCATCTTGTTCAGGCCGTTGAGCAGGTCGAGTTGTTCGCGCTGCGTGCCGGCGGTGATGTGCCTGTTGCGAATGTGGTCGATCACCTGCTTTGGGTCGAGGTTTGCGATGTGGCAGCCCTGGAAGACGCCGGGAAGAAAGCTGTTGTTCCAGAGTGCGGGGCCGACGACCGGCTTGCCGGGGCACATGACCACGAACCCCGGCAGGTTCTGGTTCTCGGTGCCGAGGCCGTAGGACAGCCAACTGCCCATGCTCGGGCGGATGGGCTGCGTGTTCCCGCACGTCATCAGCAGCAGGCCGGGTTCGTGGTTGGGGATGTTCGTGTGCATGGAGCGGACGACGCAGATGTCGTCGATGCAACTGCCCACTTCGGGGAACAGTTCGCTCACGTCGAGGCCGGCCTTGCCGTACTTCTTGAACGTGAACGGCGACTTCATGAGCGCGCCCTTCGCCCGCCCCGTCTTCAGGTCCATCTTCTCGCCGTGCCGCTTGGTCAGTTCCGGCTTCGGGTCGAACGTGTCCACCTGACTCGGCCCGCCGTTCATGAACAGGTGGATGACGTGCTTGGCCTTCGCCGGGAAGTGGACGACCTTCGGCGCGAGCGGGTTGGTGGGCGCGACGACGGGCGCGGCGACCGACCGCTCGGCGAGCGCCGCGAGGCCGAGCAGGCCGAGGCCGGTGCCCGTGCGGGCGAGCATGGCGCGGCGGGAAACGGGAAGCATCGGCATCTCCGGGGCGAGAATCCGCGGGCAGTGGTGGACAGGATTCAACAGGAGGAACACGGATGACACGGAGGAAGGCAAGGATGAAGAGGATCAGCAGGGAACAAATTCTGTTCTGATCCGTGTCCTCCATGCTTCATCCTCTTGATCCGCGTTCCTCCTGTTGGACCCTCCTCTCTTCAATCCACGAACATCAGCTCGTTGCTGGCCAGCAGCACCTGGGCGAACTGCTGCCAGCGGGTCAGCTTGTCGTCCTTCGCGGTCGGCAACTTGAGGAACCGCTCGGCCAGGTCCACCTCTTGCGTGTCCGGGGTGCGGCCGAACGCCAGCTTGTACGCGGCCGTGATCTTCTCCGCGTCGGTCTTGCCGAGCTTCTCCGCGCGGACGGCGAACGCCTTCGCCTGCGTCACCATGAACGGGCTGTTCAGGGCGAACAACTGCTGCTGCGGCACGGTCGTCGTCACCCGCTTGTCGGCGGTCACGTTCGCGTCGGGGAAGTCGAACATCCGCAGCAGGCCGTCCAACTCGTGCCGACTCACCTTCGCGTACACCGTGCGGCGGGTGACGTTCGAGTCGCGCAGGCTGAACGTCGGCCCGCCTTGCTTCGGGTCGAGCGTGCCGCTCACACTCAGCAGCGAGTCCCGCCACTGCTCCACGTCCAGCCGCCGGCGGTTCGCCCGCCACAGGTACACGTTGCCGGCGTCGATCTTGTCGTTCGCCTCGTCCGGTCGGCTGTCGAGTTGGTACACCCCGCTCAGCACGATCTGCCGGTGCAGCCACTTGAGCGACCAGCCGTTGTTCATGAAGCCGGCGGCCAGCCAGTCGAGCAGCGGCTGGTTGGTGGGGGCGTCGCCGAGTGCGCCGAAGTTGCTCGGCGTGCCCACGATGCCGCGGCCGAAGTGCCACGCCCATACGCGGTTGACGATCACCCGCGCGGTCAGCGGGTTGTCCTTGCTGGCGATGGCGTTGGCGAGGGCGAGGCGGTCGAAGTCCTTCCCCGTCTTGCCGGCCGACGGCAGCACTTGCAGGAACCCCTTCGGGGCGTCTTCGCCGAACACGGTCGGGTTGCCGCGGACGTTCACCTTCATGCCGGGGCCGTTGCCGCTGAGCACGTGCGCCACCGGCGGGGCCGGCGGCACCGCCTTCTTCAGTTTGTCCGTCTCGGCGGTCAGTTCCTTCACCTTGTCGGTTGCGGCCTTGATCGCGTCCTTGTCGTCCTTCTTGTCCTTCTCCAGCTTCTTCTGTTCCTCTTTGGCCTTGTTCGCCTTGCCCTCGGCCTCCTTCACTTTGGCCTGGGCGTCGGCGTGGGCCTTCACTTCGGCCGGCGTGCCCAGGTTGGCGTTGGACATTTTGGTGCCGACGTACACCCCACCGAGGGCGTAATAGTCCTTCGTGGGGATGGGGTCGAACTTGTGGTCGTGGCAGCGGGCGCACGCCACCGTCAGGCCCATAAAGCCGCGGGTGAGCGTGTCCATCTTGTCGTCGAGTTCGTCCGCGTCGGCCCGCGGCCCGCACCCGGCGTCGCGGTAGTATTCCGCCCCCAGCCCGAGGAAGCCCAGGCCGGCGTACTTCTCGAAGGCGTCGGTCGGGGCGTCGGGCAGCATGTCGGCGGCCAGTTGCATCTTCACGAAGCGGTCGTAGGGCATGTCGTCGTTGAACGCCTTGATGACCCAATCCCGATACCGCCACGCCTGGTTCTTCGGCTGCACGCCGAACGTGTGCGCCTGGTCCTCGGCGTACCGGGCCACGTCCAGCCAGTGCCGCGCCCACTTCTCGCCGTGCTGCGGGCTGGCGAGCAGCTTGTCCACCACTTTGGCGAACGCATCAGGCGAAGTGTCCTTCTCGAACGCCTCCACGTCGTCGGCGGTGGGCGGCAGGCCGGTCAGGTCGAGGTGTACGCGGCGAATGAGCGTCCGCTTGTCGGCCGGGCCGACGGGGGTTAGCTTTTGCTCCTGCCATTTCGCGGCGACGAACTGATCAATCGCGCTCGTCTTCGCCTCGCGGTTAACCGGGACCGGGGGTTCTTTGACGGGTTGGAAGCTCCAGAACTGCTTGCCCTTCTCGATGTCGATGCCCGCCGCTTTCACCCCCGTGTCGGTGCGGGGGTCGACGGCACCGCCGGCAATCCACGTCTCGAAGTCCTTCAGGATGGGGTCGCCCAGCTTGCCCGCCGGCGGCATCTTGATGTCCCCGTCGCACTTGAGCGACTTCATCAGCAGGCTGTCCGCCGGCTTACCGGGCACCACCGCCGGGCCGGTGTCGCCGCCCTTCAGCAGCGCCTCTTTGGTGTCCAGCATCAGCCCGCCCTTCAGCTTCTTCTTGCCCTTCGCCTCGGCCGAGTGGCACGAGTAGCACTGCTCCACCAGCACCGGGCGGATCTTGTTCTCGAAGAACTCGACCTGCTTGGCGTCCGGCTCGGCGGCGGGCGCAAACAGCAGGGCGAATGCGGCGGCGGTGGGCAGCATGGGGTGCGGTCTTGGCGTGTCGGGCTTGGCAAGCCGGGCGCGACGGCCGCGTCCGGTGATCCGGCGGGGAGGTAGTCGAGAGTACCACAGGGGCGAGCGACGGGAAAGGGGGCGGGGGGCGAAAATGCGAACACCCCGACACGAGGGGCGGGGTGGGGACGGACCTCGTTCCGGCGAGGGTGTCCCGCCCGTTACCCCAGTGCCTGGCACGCCAGGTAGTACACGCGGGCCACCCGCGCCGCCTTCGCCCACAGCAGCACCTGCTTCAGGGTGGTCACTTGCGTGCCGATGGGGAACCCGTACCACGTCTCGTCCTTGCCCACCTCGAACAGGCCGATGGCAATCTTCCCCTGGTTGCTCACCCAGCCCTGATAGTCGGCCGCGTCGTGCGGCCCGCTCAGGCCGTAGTTGATGATGGCCGTGGGCCACGTCTTGGCCTTGTGCCTGCGGGCGTAGGCCGCCGCCTCCTGGTTGGAGATCAGCAGGTCCCACAGGTCCCACCCTTCAGCCATGCTCAGGTTGACGCCCTGTTTGGTGTACGTCACCAGTTCCACGCCGGTGGGGATGGTGAAGTTGTCGTAGGTCTGCCGCGTGGTGATCGCGAACCGGCCGCCCGATTTCTTGTCGGTGTACCCGTGGCAGGAGATGAACCAGTTCTTCGGCATGTTGAGCGACTCCGCGTTGGGGGTCGTAGAGGCGGTGGGGCCTCTGGGGCTGGCCGGCTCACCCCTGCGGGTGCGAGCGGCGAACGGCCGTTCCGGACGTGCCCCTACTACTCGCCCGTGACACGGATTCTTTCACCGGCCCGACGCCCCGCGCTCACCACTTGGCCGCGAGCGACTTCTCCTTGTCCGGGTACACCCGCAGGTTGAACAGGTGATGCGGGTCACCCGTCACGAGTGCCAGTTCGGGCGGGCGGGGCAAGGACACGATCGTGTCAACGGTGAGCGGGATGCGGAAGAAGCGGGCCGCCGCGGTGGTGAGCGTGCCGTGAGTGCCGGTCACCCGCCGGGGTCGGCCGCGACCGACGGGTGAATCCGCGCGAACTCCTCCCACGTGCGGTACACGAACGGCATCGCCCCGGCCCGCCGCAGGTGCATCGCCTGCGGCCGCGCGAGCAGGTAGTGGTACTGGCTCGGCGCGGCCGGGTCGCGGTACAGGATGAACCGCACGGTCGGGGCGTTCGGGTCGTCGGGGATCGGGTGAACGGTGAGCGTCACGCCCTCGACCAGTTGCCAGCCGTTCGGCAGCGTGGCCACCGGGCGGACGTCCACGAACACGTGGTGCCGCTCGCCCGTCTCGGTCCGCCCGCCTTTGATGAGATACATGGCTCGTACCGGACGTGGGGTGTTCTCATGATCGAGTACCGGGGCCGCCTTTTTGCCACCGGTCTTGCGGCGCGGCGTGAATACGGCCCGTCTCGGATCGCCGGACGGGGTCAGTCGAGATCCCAAACCACCACTTTGCCGCGGTCGCCGCCGGCGGCGGCGAGGGTGCCGTCAGGGCTGACCGTCAGGCATTTGATGCGGCCAATTTTCCAGGCGTAGGACGTGACCTCCTCCCAGCTCGGCGCCGCCCACACCCGCACCAACTCGTCGTGCCCGCCGGTGAGGAGGCGCTTCCCGTCGGCGGTGAAGGCGACCCCCTTCATCTCTTTCCGGTTCGGCGCTCGGCGTGTGATCTCGGTGCGGGTTGCGACATCCCACACCACCACCGCCTCGGCGTGAATGCTGGCGAGCCGCCGGCCGTCCGGGGAGAACGTGAGCCGCCCGCCGTATTCGCTCGTTTTGGAGGGCGACAGCACCACCAGTTCCTTGCCGGTGGTGGCGAGCAGGCGAACGCAGGAGGTCGGATTTTCCTCGTCGTCGTAGATGTTCACCGCCGTCGCCAGCAGGTTGCCGTCGGGGTGGTACGCAATGCTGTCGCCGTCGATGGGGGCGACACCCGACAGCGCCTTGCCCGACGGCAACGACCACGCGGACTGCGACCAGCCCGAACCGACCGCGACGAACCGCTTGCCACTCGGGGAGAAGGTGACCGCACGGCACTCTTTGCCACGGATGAGGGGTTTACGGGAACCCTCTGACTGCCAAACCGCCACCTCTCGCCCCCCACCCCATGCGAAGAACCGCCCGTCCGGGCTGACGGCGACCTTGTCGGTCCCCTTCTCGCACGCCCACCGCCGCAGTTCGGTCTGGCTGCCTACGTCCCACAGGCGGATGAGCTGGTCGCTGGAACAGGTCAGCAGCCGCCCGTCCGGGGTGAACGCGAGGTCGTACACCGGCCCGGTGTGGAACTTCCAGGTGAGCATGGGTTGATTTGTAGGGCGGGCGAGATGGGCGCAGGCCGGCGACACCCGCAGGGGCCTCGCGGCGGGGGTCTCTCCAAGGGCGGGCCTCACGCGAGCAGCCCGCCGAACCCCCCCCAACAAAAACGCGGCGGGGGTAGCACGC
>JANNVG010001351.1:0-4032 GCA_031414395.1 Fimbriiglobus sp. | reverse complement strand
AACGCGAACACCTCCCACGACGGCGGGAAGGGTCCACCCGGACCTCTCCCGCCGTCGATTCGTTTGCGCACAGGCGAACGGCGCGACGTGAGTCCGCCGGTTCTGGGCGAACCGCGGGTGTCAACCCGCGGGTGGGTCATCACCCAGGCGGCTGACGCCGCCGGTTCACCAATCAGAAACCGGCGGACTCACGTCGCGCCGTTCGCCTGTGCGCAAACGAATCGACGGCGGGAGAGGTCCGGGTGGACCCTTCCCGCCGTCGTGGGAGGTGTTCGCGTTCGCCGCCGGTCATCCGCCGGGCACAACCGCCCCGCTCAGACCCTTCCGCTCGCGGAGCGAGCAGACCACCCGGACGAACCCGGCCGACCGTTACCGCCCGGTGTTCCCGACCGCGTTGGTGCCAAACCCGAGGCCCTGGTTGCGGAAGGTGAAGATCGTCGTCCCGGTGAGCAGGGCGGTCCCCGCGACCCGTTCGATCGGGGCCAGGCTGCGGGCCAGTTGGGTGTCCAGCTTGGTGGCCGGCTGGCTCATCACGAACACCCGGTCGCCGGGCAGGATCTGGTAGTTGGTGCGGGTGTGCCCGCGGCGGCTGATGCCCTTCCAGTCCACCGGCAGGATCTGATCGACGCCGGCGCCCGGAGGGGCGGGGCGGGCGATCCACATCTTCTTGCTGCTCACCGGCGACAGCCCGCCGACCTGCGAGATGGCATCCAGGATGGTCTCGTTCCCGGTCGCCGGCAGCCGCACCACGTTCTCCCCGTTCCCGGCGAAGTCGGTGATGACGTAGTACCACTTGCTGTTGAACGCCGCCACGTCCACGCTCACCTCGGGCCGCAGCAGGGACTGACTCAGGTGCTGCTCGATGCACGCCTTCACCTGCGGGAGCGTCATGCCGGCCACGTACACGCTGCCGTAGGTGCCCAGCCCGACGGTGCCGTCCGGCCGGATCAGGTGCTCGCCGCGAATCTGTTGCACGCCCTTCGATTGGGCCACCGACACCGCCACCGCCGGGTTCTGCAAGCGGCGGGCGAGCTGCTTGCTGATGGCCTTCTCCGCCTCTTGCGGGGTCATGCCGGCCACCTGGATCTGCCCGTAATACCGCGGCCCCAGGTTGATGGTGCCGTCCGGGTCCACCGGGTAAATGCCGTTCACCGGCTCGCCCTCGGGCGCACCCTCGGCGAACAAGTACAACGCATCCAGCGGCTCGATCTTGTACGGCGGCAGGGGGATCAGCCGGTTGGCGTCGATCCGCAGGATGTCCGGCGGGGCGACGGTGATGGGCGGGTGGGTGGTCATGGACAGCTCTCGGGGCACGTCCATGTCCGGGATGAGCGGGGCCGGCTCGCGGGCGGCGCGGGTGCCGTAGGTGGCATTGCACCCGGTGCCGACGGTGAGCGCGGCAGCGGCCACGAGCAGAACAACCCACCAGCCACGGCGATCAGGGCGCATCACGAACCTCCGCAAGGGCGACACCGCCGGGCCAACCCGCCCGACGCGGCGTACCGCTACCATCGGCACCCCAGTCCCGCCCGGTCCAACGAAACCCCTTCCAAACCCGCATTCCGGGCGGATCCCCCCAAACCGCCCGATGTGACACTTCCGGCGGAATCCATCGTTCACGGGAAAAACTCACCCCCCGGAGGAAGAGTGACATAAACTAGCGGACGCGCACGGGCGCCAACCGTCCGATACGACCGTCGCCGGTTCCGACAGCCGGCCGCAGAGGCGACACGTCATGCCGCGTCCGACCCCGGGCGATTACCCCATCCCCCTTTCCCCGGTCACGCCGGGGGTGAGCGGGTACGCGCCGCCGACCGCCACGAACGGCCAATACGCCCCAAGTCCGTTCGCCGTCGCCACCCCCACGGCGCCCGCAACTTCCACCGGCCGGGCGCTGCCGCGGGTGTCGGAGTTGCTCAGCGCGTTCAAGCGGCGGTGGCCGCTCGCGCTCATGATCGGCGTGGTGGCGGCCCTGCTCATGGCCGGCGCCATCTGGCTGGCCATGCCGTCGGGTAAGCACCGGGTGCAAGCGACGCTTCAGTTCATGAGCAGTCAGACCAACCTGCTGGGCGGGAACACCGACCTGAACCAGGACCAGTTCAACAAGAAGATGGAAGGGCACAAGAAGTACATGGAGTCGAAGGACTTCTTGGACACGGTGGTCGCCGACTCGAAGGTGAGCGCGCTCCCGTCGATCGCTGGCGTGCCGGTCGAGGAGCGGGCGAACGTCATCCGCGGGATGCTTACATTCAAACGAGAATCTGACGAGATAGTCACCCTGACTCTGAACGGGGAAGACGAGATCGAGATGAAGTCGATCTTGGAAGCGATGGTGGACAGTTACAAACTGAAGGACGTGAACGACGAGAAGAACGGGCGGAAGGAGACCCTGGACAAACTGAACAAAGCGATTACGGATTTGGACAAGCAGATCGAGACGAAGCGGAACAAGCTGCGGGAGGATCAGGGGAATTCGAAGTTCGATGCGGTCCGGCTCACGCTGGTCATCAACAGCATCTCGGCCACCGATATCCGATTGGGCGATGCGAAGGGTCAACTGCTGAACGCGAAGAACACCCATGAGACCTTCGACCGCCAGTTGAAAGAAGGGTCGTTGACCTTCGACCCGGCCGACGTGGATAAGGTCCTCACTAACAACACTCAGGTGGCGGAGAAGCGTGTCCAATTCGATGCCGCGCAGAAGAAGGCCACCCTGATGGCGAAGTCGTTGGTCGCCGGCGACCCGTCGCTTCTGGAGGCGGAAGCGGCGGTGAAAACGGCCAGGGCGGCGGTCACCGACGCCGAGTCGGGCGCGGTGGCCGGGGCCGCCGATTCACTGAAAAACACTCAACGACTTCGCCTTCAGAAACAGGTGGCCGAGCAGAAAACTGCCGTGGAGGTGGCCCAGCGGAACGTCGAAGACCTGCAAGTCACGCTCGAACGCCTGATCCAGAATCGCAAGGAGTTGGAAAGCGGTAAGGTGGATGAAGTCAACGCCAACAGGGACATCGAGCCGCTCGTGAACAGTCGCTCCGAACACCAGAAGCAGAAGACCGAACTGGAGATCGAGAAGAACATCAGCCCGCGAATCATCGTCATCGACAAGCCGGAGATCTACCGCAACTACAACCTGAAGCAGAAGTGGGCGTTCTCCGCCATCGCCGCCATCGCCGGTCTGCTGGTCGTGTGCCTGCTGGTGAGTTACGTCGAGTGGCGGAACCGGCGGGTGGACGGCGTCGATCAGGTGGTCACCGAACTGGGCATGCGGGTGATCGGCACCATCCCGGCGTTCCCCAGCCGGGCCGCGCTGCGGGCGGGCGAGACCGGGGCCAACCAGAACTGGCGGTTCATCCTGAACGAGAGCGTGAACAGCACCCGCACCATGCTGTTGCACACCGCCCGCACCCAGCAGATGCAGGTGATCCTCATCACCAGCGCCATGCAGGGCGAGGGGAAGACGAGCCTGAGCAGCCAACTGGCCACCAGCATGGCCACCGCCGGCCTCCGCACCCTCATCCTCGATTGCGACATGCGGAACCCGAGCATGCAGAAGCTGTTCGACGTGCCGGTCGCGCCGGGGTGTGCCGAAATCCTGCTGCAAGAGATCGACATCTCGGACGCCGTGCAACAGACGAGCGTGCCCAACCTGTCGATCATCCCGGCCGGCCAGTGCAACCACCGCGTGATCGCGGCGCTGGCCCAGGGGCACCCGATCGAGGCGCTGCTCAACCGCCTCCGCGGGCAGTACGACATCATCATCGTGGACAGTTGCCCCATCCTGCCGGTCGCCGACACCCTGCTGATCGCCCAGCACGTGGACGGCGTAGTGTTCAGCATCCTGCAAGACGTGTCGCAGTTGCCGAAGGTGCAGGACGCCGCCGAGCGGATGGTGCAGTTGAACATCCCCCTGCTCGGGGCGGTGGTGAACGGCATCAAGCCGGACATCCAGGCCTACGGGTACAACTACGTCAAGCAACTGCCGGCGTGACTCTGGTCCCCCTCTCCCCTTGCGGGAGAGGGGTTAGGGGTGAG
>JANNVG010001350.1:0-2347 GCA_031414395.1 Fimbriiglobus sp. | reverse complement strand
TGGGGGTGTGTTTGTATTCCTGTCGCCGGCCTCTGTGTGGCGGGCCCGGACCGCCCAAACAGCGGCCGGCTACAAAGTAGGGCATCATACTCCGCGGCCAGCGTCGTCATGCGGGCGGCGAAGCTGTACCGCGTCTCAATGGTCGAACGCCCGGCGACCCGGAACCGCTCGCGGGTGGCGTCGCTCGTCAGCACGTCGTGCAGCGCCGCCACGAGGGCGGGCAAGTCGTCGAGCGCCACCAGCCGGCCGGACTCGCCGTCGGCGATCAGCCGCGGGATGCCGGCGATGTTCGTGGACACGCACGGCACGCCCAGGGCCATCGCTTCCAGGAGCACGTTCGGCAGGCCTTCCCGCCGGCTGCTCAGGGCGAACACGTCCATCGCCTCGAACCACCGCCGCACGTCCGACTGCCAGCCGGGGAGTGAGACGCGATCCGCCAGCCCGAGTTCCGCCACCACCGCTTCCAACCGCGGGCGGTCGTGCCCTTCGCCGACAACTGTCAGGCCGACATCGACACCGGCCGCGTTCAACTGACCCACGGCACGGATGAGCAGGTCGAACGCCTTTTCCGGCTCCAACCGGCCGACTGCCCCGATGTGCAGCCGACCCGCCGGCAGGTTCAGCGCGGCCTTCGCCTCGGCCACCGTCTGCGTGCGGGTGTACTCCACGGTGTCGATGCCGTTCTCGAGCAGCAGCAACTTCGACCCCTTCACCCCCGCCGCCCGGCACGCCGCCACCAGGTCTTGCGACACGCAGTAGACCCGCTCGTACCGCTTCAGGCAGAACTTGTCGATCTTGTAGTACAGGGGCGTGCGGGCGGTGTGGTGAACCCAGCCGTGGACGGTGCTCACCAGTTTCATCTTGTGGAACGGCCGCAGGGCGAGGCCGAGGGCGTTCGTCTTGTAGTCGTGCCCGTGCCAGATGGCGACGTGGTGTTCGCGGCACACCTTCAGCATCGCCTTCACCACCTTCAAATCCGTCGGCCCGCGGTCGGGGATGGAGATCAGCGGGGCGTTGTACCGCGCCGCCTTCGCTTCGATGTCGGCAAAGCCGGGGTCGCCCGGCGGGTGCAGGTAGCCGCAGATCATCTTGTAGCCGAGCGGGTCGAGGAACCGCGGCGAGTTCAGGATGGTCTTGTCCGGCCCGCCGCCCGAGCCGGTCACCACGCGGGTGTCGAAGATGGTGGGCATGGATCGGTTCCCCTCTCCCTCAAGGGGAGAGGGGGACAAATTCATCCGCTCCACCATCGGCATCAGACACTTGTCCCAGTGGTGGTGCTCTTCCACGTACTTCCGCCCGTTCGCCCCGAGTGCGGCCTGTCGCTTCGCATCACCCAGCAGTTCCACCACCGTCTTCACCCACTCGTCGGCGGTCGTCGGACTCAGCACGTCGCGGCCGAGCTGCACCTTCAGCGCGGCCACGGCGGGCGGCGAGGCGACCGTCGGCTTGGCCATCGCCATCGCCTCGATCACCTTGTTTTGCAGGCCGCGGGCGATCCGCACCGGGCACACGCTGACGGCCGCACTCGCCACGTGCGGCCGCACGTCCGGCACCTGCCCGACCACGTTCACCCCGTTCGTGCCGTGCAACCGTAGCACGGCCGGCGTCGGCTGGCGGCCGATCACGCGAAACTCGGCCGTGGCATGAACCGCCCGCACCCGCGGCCAGATGTCGGCGGCGAACCATACGGCCGCATCGACGTTCGGCGGGTAGTCGAGCGCCCCGACGAACGCGCACGCCAGCTCGGGTGTCACGTCCGGTTGCGGGCGGTAGTAGTCCAGATCGACGCCGTTGGTGGCGGCGGTGGCGGTGCCGGGGGCGGTGAACCCGTCGAACAGCTTCACCTCCGCCGGGCTGACGAGGAACACCCCCTTCGCCCACGCGCACAACGCCTTCTCCAACTTCCGCACGCGGTGCCCTTCGAGTGAAAACATCCACCGCTTCGGGATGCCCGCGGCGGCTGAATAGTCGAAGAACTTCTGCGAGTCCACGTCCACCAGATCGACGAACGCCGGCACGTCCGCCCACCCGTTCCGCCGCTGGTACGGGGCGAGGCTGGACGCCGACACGAGGGTGGCGGCGAAGTCGGCTTCCGTCCGCCAACCGGCGAGCAGGGCGCCGAGGGCGGCACTGTGGAACAGCCCTTCGCTCAGACTCCGGCCCGTCAGCACCTTCAGCCCGGCTCGCGGCCATGACCGCGCGTGCGGCACGAGCACCACCCGCTCGCACAGGTCATTCAGACGTGCCGACTGCTCGGGCGTGACGGGTTCGTCGGCGAGTGCGGCGAGCCACACGCGGGCGTGCTTCGACAGCTCCCGCAACACGTGGTAGTTGCGGATGCGGTCGC
>JANNVG010001349.1:0-2335 GCA_031414395.1 Fimbriiglobus sp. | reverse complement strand
GAGTCGCCTTGGCGTAGCGCCCAACGTCATTTGAGTTGTGTATCATGTTATTGGTCCAGCACTTGCGGCGGGTTCGTGGGAATGTCGGCGGGACGCCCGCGCCCCCGGCCGCGACTCCAACCCCGAGGTTCCCCGTGCACACCTGGCAACTCGGCCCGTCCGACCTGCACATCACCCCCGTCGGGTTCGGCGCGTGGGCCATCGGCGGCGGCGGGTGGGCGTTCGGGTGGGGGCCGCAAGCCGACGCCGACAGCGTCGCCGCCATCCGCGAGGCCATCGACCTGGGAGTCAACTGGATCGACACCGCCGCCGTGTACGGCCTGGGGCACTCCGAGGAGGTGGTGGCGAAGGCGCTCGACGGGGTGGCCAACCGGCCTTACGTGTTCACCAAGTGCGGGCGGGTGTGGGACGACAGCCGGCAGATCGGCAAGCGGCTGAAGGCGGACAGCGTTCGCGCCGAGTGCGAGGCCAGCCTGAAGCGGCTGCGGGTGGACGTGATCGACCTGTATCAGATTCACTGGCCCGAGCCGGACGAGGACGTGGAGGAGGGCTGGGCGGAGGTGGCGAAGCTGCGGGCCGAGGGGAAGGTGCGGTGGATCGGCGTGTCGAACTTCAGCGTGGAACAACTGAAGCGGGCCGCCGCCGTCGCCCCCGTGGTGTCGCTCCAACCGCCGTACTCGATGCTCCGGCGGGAAGTGGAAGCCGAGATTCTGCCGCACTGCCTGGCCAACGACATCGGGGTGATCGCGTACTCGCCGATGGCGTCCGGGCTGCTCACCGGGGCGTGGTCGCACGAGCGGCTGGCCGGCCTGCCGGCGGACGACTGGCGGAAGGCGAAGAACCCGCTGTTCCAGGAGCCGAAGTTCAGCCGACACTTGCGGCTGGTGGACGTGCTGACGGAGGTCGGCCGCGAGCACGGGCGGACGGCGGGCGAAGTGGCGATCGCGTGGGTGCTGCGTCAGCCGGCCGTCACCGCGGCGATCGTGGGGGCGAGGAAGGCCGGGCAGTTGGAGCAACTGATCGGGGCGGCCGAGTTCCGGTTGAGCGAGCCGGCCCTGAACCGGGTGGAGCGCTTCCTCTCCGACTCGGCGGCCTGACCCCGGCGACAGCAAGACACCACCGCCATCCGGTGTCACACCCGCGTCACCCACTCGCCCTCGAACACGGCGTCGTCCACCGGAGCCGGCGGCGGTTCGGAAATCGTCCACATGTTCCACCCGAGCCGCGGGCCGACGCCGGCATCGGTGAAATGCACTTCCGGCACGGCGTCGGCCCGCAGCACCAGTTGCACGTCGAAGTCGTACTCCGCGCCGACGTAGGTGCGGGCGAGCTGTGTCACCAGGAAGATCGTCTTCCGCACCCGTTCCGGTGCCCGGTCGGGGAGCAACTCCAAAAACTGCGGGTACGTCAGCGGGCCGAGCCGCACGCGGAACTTGGCCTGCACGTCCCACACCCGCTCGCCGACGATGGCGTCCACGCCCAGCGTGCCCACCAGCCCGAAGCACATCTGCCCGCCCTCGGCGACCGGCAGCCACTGGCCGTGGAACGGCTCCACCGCCACCGGCAGGCCGAAGTAGTCGGCCAGCAGCAGCCGCAGGTTGGTCAGGTTCCGCGGGCGCTGGGCGAAGAAGCCGGCGTAGTGCAGCAGGCCCAGGTCGTCGATGCGGGCGAGCGTGTTCGGGTCGTCGCGGTCGGCGTGCGGGTCGGCCGTGCGCGACTCGGCCCAGCGGTACGCCCCGTCTCCGCCGCCGCCGTCCTTCCGCACCACCAGCCGCCCGCCCAGGCCCACCGACCCCAGCCCCATGAGGCTCCGCACGGCGGTGGTGAACGCGTCCCCGTCCGGCCGGCGGGCGTCGCCGCGTTCGTAACTGCGGTAGAAGCGGTACTTCTCCCACGCCCGATAGAAGAGCGACGTGAAGCGGTGGTTGAACAGGTCGAGCCAGTCGCGGAGCGACCGCCGCTCCGGGCCGCGGACATCCCGCTGGGTGTCGAGCAGCAGTTGGGTGTAGTGGGTGGGCAGCACCCGGCTGGGGCCGTACAGCCCGAGGAACGCGACAGTGAGGAGCGGCACTGTGCGCTCGTCGTCGGGTGCGGGCGGGAGCAGTTCGACCAGTTGACTCGGCGGAAACGCGAGCGACAGGGGCGGGCGGAAGCGGGCGATCTCGGCGGCGGGCGGCGCGTCGGTGCCGACGAGTTGCAGCTCCGGGCGGGCGGCCGACAGGACGCGAACGGCGGCGAAGAAGTCGAACTCGTAGGGCGCGGCCGTCAGGTGCTCGTAGGCGGTGGGCATGATCTTGTTCCCCTCTCCCCTTGAGGGAGAGGGGTTAGGGGTGAG
>JANNVG010001348.1:0-2541 GCA_031414395.1 Fimbriiglobus sp. | reverse complement strand
CGGCTGCCGAGCGGGCGCACGCGGAAGTAGGCGTCCGACTCCGCGGCGGTGACGACTTCAACTGTCCCTTCGACCCGCACCTGACGTTCGAGGCCGGCCCACAGGAAGGCCAGGGCCACGTGCGGGTTGGCGGCCATCTCGCCGGCCTTGCGGCTGTGGTAGTTGGTGAAGAAGGTGAACCCGCGGTCGTCGAGGTGCTTGAGCAGCACCACACGGGCGGACGGGTGGCCGTCCGGGGTGGCGGTGGCGAGGGTGAAGGCGTTCGGCTCGGGCAACCCGGCGGTCAGGGCCGCATCGAACCACGTGCGGAACAGGGCGAACGGGTCGTCGCCGGCGTCGGCTTCCGACAGCCCGGCCAGGGTGTAATCGCGTCGAAGATCAGCGAGCGAAGGCATAAAGGGCAGTTCCAGGTGCGAGCACGGACAGTCCACTTCCTATGGTAAGCCGCACCCGACCCGTCGGAGACTCCCAGTGATCCGCGCACTCCTACTTCTGCTCGCAGTCACCTCAACCGCTCTCGCCGCCGACCACTGGCCCGGCTGGCGGGGGCCGACCGCCGACGGCGTCGCCGCCAAGTCCGCCGACCCGCCCACCACCTGGGACGAGAAGACCAACCTCAAGTGGAAGGTCGCCCTGCCCGGCCGCGGCAGCGCCACCCCCGCCGTGTGGGGCGACAAGGTGTTCGTCCTCACCGCCGTCGAGACCACCCGCGAGGCGAAGCCCGACGAACTGCCCAAGCCCGACCCCAAGTTCGACACCCGCACCACCCGCCCGACCAAGTTCTACGCCTTCAAGGTGCTCTGCTACGACCTGGTTACCGGCAAGGAGAAGTGGGCCGTCACCGCCGCCGAAGCGGTGCCGCACGAGGGGCACCACGAGACGCACTCGTATGCGGCCGGGTCGCCGGCGGTGGACGCCGAGCGGGTGTACGCCTCGTTCGGGTCGTTCGGCACGTTCGCGTTCGACCACGCCGGCAAGGAGATTTGGCGGCGCGACTTCGGCCGACTGCACACGCGGCTCGGTTGGGGCGAGGCGGTCACGCCGGTCGTGTTCAACGACACCGTGCTGCTGAACCTGGATCAGGAGGCCGACTCGAAGCTGGTGGCGGTGAACGCCGCGACCGGCAAGACCAAGTGGGAGTCGCCCCGCGACGAGAAGAGCAGTTGGAACACGCCGGTGGTGGTGGCCCACGGCAAGACGACGCACGTCCTGGTGAACGGCACCACCCGCGCCCGCAGCTACGACCTGACCGACGGCAAGGTGATCTGGGAAGTCGGCGGCATGACGGTGAACGCCATCCCGTCGCCGGTGGTGGCCGACGGCGTGGCGTACTTCGTGAGCGGGTATCGCGGGGCGGCGGCGGTGGCCGTGCCGCTCGACTCGAAGGGCGACCTGGGGGCCGACGGCAAGGGCAATTGGCGGTACGGCAAGGGCACGCCGTATGTGCCGTCGCCGGTGCTGTACGACGGCCGGTTGTACTTCACGCAGGGGAACACGGGCACGCTCACCGTGCTGAACGCGAAGACTGGCAAGCCGCTGGTGGAGGGCGAGAAGGTGCCGAAGGTGGCGGGCGTGTACGCCTCACCGGTGGTGGCCGGCGGGCGGTTGTATGTGGTCGGCCGCGACGGCACGACGGTGGTGCTGACCGCGACCGACAAGCCCGAAGTGCTGGCCACGAACAAGCTCGACGACACGCTCGACGCCTCGCCCGTGGCCGTCGGCAAGACGCTCCTCCTCCGCGGGTTCAAGCACCTGTACGCGGTCGAAGCGACGAAGTAATACGGTCATTCCTCATCCCGGAGCGTCGCCCATGAACCCGATGATCTTCGTGTCGGCGGTGTCGGCCGAGTTCGCCCAGTCGCGGCAACTGGTGGTGAACGTGCTCACCCGCCTCGGCTACACGCCCGTGTTCCAGGACGTCTTCGGCACTGAGTCCGGCGACCTGCGGGACGTGCTGCGGCGGAAGATCGACCGCTGCGAGGGGCTGATCCAGATCGTCGGTGACGGGTACGGGGCCGAGCCGCCGACGGTGGACGCCGAGTTCGGGCGGGTGTCGTACACCCAGTTCGAGTTCCTGTACGCCACGAAGAAGGGGCTGAAGACGTGGGTGGTGGAGGTGGGCGGCGGCTTCCCCCGCGACCGCCCGGCCGACCAACTCGACCTGCCGCCGGTCGGTACGGCGACCGATCCGACGGCACACCAACAGGAGCGGCAAGCGCTTCAGAAGGCGTACCGGGCCACGCTGAATGCGGGCGGGCACTTGCGGCACAAGGCGGCCGACCGCACCGACCTGCAACTGCGGATGGAACAACTGCGGGACGAGTTGTCCGAGTTGCGGGCGGCGTTCGAGAAGTGGCAGGCGTCGCTGGCCGGCGACGTGCAGGGCGTGCCGGAGGCGGTGGCCCGCCGGCTGAACCCGTGGGCGTGGGTGAAGCGACACATGTGGGCGGTGGGCGGCGTACTGGTGCTATTGACGGCGCTGGCGGTGGGGTGGGTGGTGTGGCAGGGGGCGAAACAACAAGCGGCGGCGGAGGTGGCGGC
>JANNVG010001347.1:0-3178 GCA_031414395.1 Fimbriiglobus sp. | reverse complement strand
CCCTCTCCCCTGGGAGAGGGGGCCGGGGGGTGAGGTCCGCCACCACCCCGCCGGCTTGCGCACTGTTAGCAGACAGGATAGGGGTTGCGGCGGGGGGCGAAAACGGCGGCGGGGCGTTTGACAGTGCCGCCGCCCGTCCTACGGTTGCGTGCGTTCCGTCCGCCTCACAACCCGCACAGCCGGCCCGCCCGATGGCGCACGGCCGACGCCCGCGGCTTTCGACCCCCCGAAGGATGACCCCCCCGATGGTAGCCAACGACCTGGGCGCGTGCGAGTGGTTCGTGTGGGACCTCCGCCGCAGCGCGCTCATCGACCGCGGCCAGCTCGACCAACTGGTGAGCGAGTTCCTGAAGCGGAACCCGCGGGCCGAAGCCCCGGCCCTGGCCGACTACATGGTGCAGCAGGGCACGCTCACCCCGTTCCAGGCGGAGCGCATTCTGGGCGGCAAGTCGGCCGGGTTGGTGCTCGGGCCGTACGTGCTGCTGGACGCCATCGGCCAGGGCAGCATGGGGCAGGTGTTCAAGGCGAGCAGCAAGAACGACGACGGCCTGTACGCGGTCAAGGTGCTGCCGCGGCGGAGCATGTGGAACGTGCGGCTGGCCCGCCGCCAGGTGCGGAGCTTCGGCCAGTTCAGCCACCCGGCGGTGGTGCCGTTCGTGGACGTGGGCACGGCCGGCGGGCTGCACTACCTGGCGTGGCCGCTGGCCGAAGGGCACACGCTGGAGTCGGTCGTCCAGCAGAACGGGCGGCTGCCGGCGGCGCAGGTGGCCGAAGTGGGCGCGCAGATCGCCCAGGGCATGTACTCGGCCCACCAGAACAGCATCTTCCACGGCCTCCTCAAGCCGAGTAACGTCATGCTCGGCTCGGACGGCCAGGCCCGGCTGCTCGACTTCGGCATCGGCTCGCTGCTGGTGGAGAACGACGGCGAGAGCCTGGTGGACACGATGAGCACGGCGAACACGCTCACCAGCGGGCTGGACTGCTCCAGCCCCGAGAGCGTGATGGACCCGACCAACCGCACCCCGGCCGGCGACCAGTACAGCCTCGGCTGCACCCTGTATTTCTGCCTGACCGGGCGGGTGCCGTTCCCCGAAGGGAGCGCGGTCGAGAAGATGATGGCCCACCAGTCGAAGGACCCGCCGGCGATCCGCGAGTTCGCCCCGGACTGCCCGGACGGGATGGTGGCGGTGGTGGCCCGGCTGATGGCCAAGAAGCCGGACGACCGCTTCAGCGGGATGGACGAGGTGACCGAAGCGCTCGAACCGTACCTGGCCCCCGGCAGCACGGCGGCGGTGGAAACCCCGCCGGTGAGCGGCTCGGCGCACCGGCTGGCCGGCCTGCCGCGGCAGCAGGGCAGCGGGTCGGCCGTCCGCCCCGGCGGCGCGCTCGGCGGCAGCCGCCCCGGTGCGGCCATGCCCCCGCACACGCCCACCCCCGGCCAGCCCCGCCCGGCCCCCGGCCGGAGTGGTGCCACCCAGGGCAACCCGTTCTCCGCCCCGATGCCCGGCCGGGCGGCGGTGGCCGCCCCGCCCCCGCCGGCGTCGTTCCCGCAGCCGGCCCCGCCCCCGCGGCCGATGCCCGGCCGGGCGGCGGTCCAGTCTCGCGCGTGGCCGGCCCCGCCCGCCCCGCAAGCCGACGAGGTGCCGCTCACCCCGGCCAACGAACCGCCGGGCCACGCGCACGCCGCCCGCATGAGCGCCAGTTGGACGACGGGCGCCCTGCCCGAGCGGAAGCAGCCGGCGTTCGGGCTGGTCGGGTTCATCGCCGCCGCCCTCACCGTGATCGTGCTCGTGCTCTTGGCGGTGATGGTGCTCATGCCCGACCGGATCAACTTCACCTTCGGCCAGTGAGCCGCTTCGCGGAAGTCGCAAGTCGCAAGCAGCAAGTGACAGGAGCAAGTGGAAGACAGGCCGCTCCTGCTTCCACTTGCTCCTCGTCACTTGCTCGGGGGAGCGCATTTCGTGTCGGTGAGCGGCCCAAGCGGGCGGCGTCCGCCGGTCAACCCCGTTGGCGTCGGGCGCTTCACCACACCCGCGATTCCACCCACTCCCGTGACGCTCACGCCGGCTCACCCGCCCAGGCTGATCTGCCCTTCCTCTTCGGCCTTCATCAGCAGTTGCAAGATCTCCTTCCGCGCGTCGTCCACCTGAGTGTTCGACACCGACCCGAGCAGCGACAACTCCTCCTGCAACAGCTCCCGCGCTCGCCCCGACAGGTTGCCCGTCACCTTCGCGGCGATGGCGTCGTCGGCCCCCTTCAGCGCGGTGGCGATGGTCTTCAGGTTCAGTTGTTGCAGCATCGTCTGTAGCGGGCGGTCTTCCACCGTGGCCAGGTCGGCGAACTTGAACAGCTTCTCCTTCACGCGGGCGGTCAACTCCGGGTCGGTCTGGCCCAACGACTTGAACACGGCCGTGCGGTCGGCCCGCGGGAGCGCCCGCAGCATGGTGGCCAGGTCGGCGATGCGGGTGTCCGGCGGGGTCTCGGCCGGCTGCTCGGCCAGTCGCCGCCCTTTGTCCACGATGGCCCGCGCCAGCTTCTGAATCAGCGCGTAATTGCGTGACCCCGGCTGGCTGAACCGCATCGCCACCTGCACCCGCAACTCGGCCGGCAGCCCCTTCATGACGGCGCCGGCGGAGGTCGTGTCGAGGACCGTGAGCACGAGCGCGGTCGCCGCGGCCGGCTCGCCCTCAAGCACCTTCAACAGTTTGTCGGCGGGCAACTCGCGGAGTTCGACGACCGGATCGGGCGGCGGCGGCGGGCCGGGCGGGGAGCCGTCGGGCCGCGGGCCTTTCGTGCCGCCGCCGGCCACCGGGCGGTATTCGCCCGCCGCGGCGGGGGCGGTCATGGCACGGGCGCGGTCGGCGATGCGGAGGAGGTCGAAGAACTCGGTCAGGGCCGGGTCGAGTTCGTCGGGCGGGGGTGCCGTCGGCGGGGTGGGCAGGGCGGGGCGCAGGCGGGCGGCGGCGGCCGGGTCGAGCCGGCCGAGCACCTGTTCGGCCACGTCCGGCGGGAGTGCCCGCAGCAGCGTGACCGCCATTTCATCGCCCGTTCGGGCCGCCATCGTCGCTCCGATATTACGGCGAGCGGCGCGACGTGAGTCCGCCGGTGATTTCTTGGCGAACCCGACCCGCAAGGGTCGTGGGTGTGCCACTGTAGCCGGCCTCTGTGACCCCGGTCC
>JANNVG010001346.1:0-4018 GCA_031414395.1 Fimbriiglobus sp. | reverse complement strand
GGGGGGTGTTGAAGCACCGGCGGACTCACGTCGCGCCGTTCGCCTACACGGATTCCATCAACTCGTCGGCCAGCTTCAGCAGTTCCGCCTTCTCGTCGTCGGCGTGGTTCATCAACTCCGTGCTCAGGTAGTCCCGCACCGTCTCGCCGAAGCCCTTGCTGCGGTCGGCCTCGCCGGTCACGAGCGTGGGGCCGACCTTGCTCGACTCCTGCCAGTCGCGGGCGTACCAGCGGGGGAAGATGGCTTCCAGTTCCCGCAGGATCTCTTCCAAGTTGTGCTCGCCGGCGGTGTACCGGATGTGCAGGTTCACCAGGTCGCGGTCGGCCCCGGCGTAGTCCACTTTCAACTTCGGCAGGTCGGCCGTCGGGTCGAGGATGTTCAACTCGTAGATGGGCGTGGCCGGCATCGGCAAGAGGGTGATGTCGCCCACCCGCCCGCTCGGGCCGACGTCGAACAGCGTGACCGACTTCACGTCCCGGCTCTCGCCCAGGTCCATCTTCTCGATGCTGCCGGAGTAGCGGATGTGCTCGTGCCCGAGGAACTGCTCCTTGTGAATGTGGCCGAGGGCGACGTAATCGAACTGGTCGGCGAACTTCTCCCCGCTCACCACCACGTCTTCCTGCGGGGTGATGCGGAACAGCGACTCGCCGACGACCGCCCCGAACACGTTGGCGTGGGCCACCAGCACGTTCGGCCCCCCGGCACGATACTTCGCGTGCCCCCGCAGCTCCTGGATGGTGTTCTCGAACGCGGTCACGAGCAGCTTGATCTTCTCCTCGGGGTTGGCGTACTTCTGCCCCCCTTGCCCGCGGAGGTAGCGGGTCGGCGTGGGATATGGCATCAGCAGGAATTGCACGTCCCCGCCGGCCTTGTCGGGCAACCGCAGGAACGTCGGTTCGGCGGCGAGGTAGAGCCGGCCGGCGGGCACCACTTCACCGAGCCGATCAGCAGTGGGGGCGGCCAGGGCCATCGCGCTGCGGAGGGTCTGGCAGAAGTTCTCGTTGTCGTGGTTGCCGGTGCAGGTGAGGATCGTGCCGCCGCCTTCCAGAAAGTTGGCGAACACGCCCTGCCAGTGGCGGATGCTCTCGCGGAGGGCGTCCGGGCGGGCCAGTTCGCTGAACAGATCACCCGCGACGACGAGCGTCTCGACCGCGTGTTCGCGGCACAGGTCGGCCACCCGCTCGACGGCGGCGCGGAGGTCGTCCGAGCGGTCGATGCGGCCGAGGCGGTCGTTCAGGTGCCAGTCGGCGGTGTGCAGGATGCGCATGGGGGTATTGTTCGCGGGCGGCAGGCGGTTTCAAAGTCGGGAGCCGCCGGCTTCAATCAATCATTCCCGCCGACCGTGCCGAGTTCGACGATTACGGGAGCAGGTCGGCGACTTTGACGGCGCGATCCGGGGCGGCGCGGGGCGACACGCTGTCGTCCGGGCCGAGTTGTTGCTGGTTGCGATACGCCGTGCCGTTGGCGGCCACCGTGCCGGGGTCACGCAGCACGTGCAGCACGCGGGCGTTCACGTCGAGCACCCAATACTCGGGGACGCCCGCGACGGCATACAACTCGGCTTTCTCCGTCAAGTCGTAGTCGAGAGTCGTATCGGACACTTCCATCACCAGTTCGGCCGTCGTCGGGTGCGTGGGAAAATCGCGTGCCTTGCCCCGCACAATGGCCAAATCGGGGAACGGGTCGGTGTGCAGCCCGAAAACGAGCGGCACCTGATTGCGGACAACCCAACCCGACCCGAAGATGTCGCGCAACACCTCATGGCTGAGCGTCATCGCCATCGCGTGTGGCTCGTTCATGAACCCTTGCTCATAAAGGATGCCGTCGATGAGGAACGGGCGGCGGTTCTCGAAGTAGCCGGCGTCCCCCAGGTCGTGGAACTGCTTCACCGTCCACAGGAGTGGCGGCACTTTCGTTCGCATCGCGGGCGGGGTCAACAACGCGGTCATGAGGGACTCCTGTTACGGGAGCAAATCGGCGACTTTGACGGCGCGATCCGGGGCAGCGATCGGAGACACGCTGTCGTCCGGCCCGAGCTGCCGCTGGCTGCGATACGCGGTGCCGTTCGCGGCCAGCGGGCCGGGGTCGCGCAGCACGTGCAGCACTCGATTCTCCACGTCCAACACCCAGTATTCGCGCACGCCCGCGGAGGCGTACAGTTCGGCCTTCACCGTGAGATCGGTGTCGAGTGTCGTGTCCGCCACTTCCACAAGCAAAGCGGAGTCTTGCGGGGTCGGGTGCGAACGGAGATAGAAGTCGTCTCGGAATGGGACGATCAGCAGGTCAGGAAACGGCATCGTGTCTCGGCTCACGTCGAGCGGCAGTTGAACGCGGACATCCCACGCGGAACCGAAGAGCGCATCGAGATAGCGCCGGGATTTGGAAAGGCAAGCGGCATGGGAAGTGTTCATCGGTCCCAGGTCCCAGATTTCACCGCGGATCAGTTCCACCCTCCGGCCGTGACTGGTGAGTTGGTCGTGAATTCGCATGAAATCGTCCCGCGTCCAGCGCAAGACGTTCGACCGCGGCGGAGTCATCACGGCAGTCATGGCGTTCCCTCCTTCGGCGAAAGCGTACCGCGGCGGGGGTGGCGGCACCAGACGGGTCACTTGGGCGGCTTCTTCTCGCCGTCCTTCCGCCGCTCGATCTTGTCCACCAGGGTGGCCATGAACGCCGGGCCGTCGAACGCCTGGCGGGTCAGGTCCACGGCCGCCGGGGTGGGCGGGTTGGGCGGGGCGGCGTCGGGGGTGTTGCCGAGTGCGGTCTGGGTGCGGACGACGGCGACGGCGTGGGCGAACAGGTGGTCGGGCGATTCGAACACGCCGTCGCGGACGGCCTCGGTGACGAACGCCGCCAGGTCGTCGGGCAGGTGGACGCGAAAGCTGACGATGGGCATGGCGTCGGTCCCGACGAGTGAGGGGTTTATCGCAATTCGCTGGGCATCTCGCCACTGTAGCTGGCCCACAGGGCGTCGACCGGGTGGGCGACCCAGAGCGAGTGGCCGGCCTTCGCCAGGTGCCGTTGCACTTGCATCAGGCAGCCGACGTTGCCGGTGAACACCGCTTTCGCGCCGGTCGCCATGATGTTCTCGGCCTTGCGGTCGCCCAGCTTCGTGGCCATGTCCGGCTGCGTCAGGTTGTAACTGCCGGCCGCCCCGCAACAGAGTTCGGTCTCGTTCAGCGGCACCAGTTCCAGGCCGGGGATCATCTCCAGCAGTGCCCGCGGCGGCTTCTGAATCTGCTGGGCGTGCCGCAGGTGGCAGGCGTCGTGGTACGTCGCTTTGATGTTCAGCGGGTGCGTCGGCTTCACCGGCCCGAGGGCGTACAGGAACTCGTGAACGTCCTTCACCTTCGCGGTGAAGGCGGCGGCCTCGTCGTGCCCCGGCCGGCCGTGGGTGATGTGCCCGTAGTCCTTGAGCATCGCCCCGCACCCGGCCGCGTTCGTGATGATCGCGTCCAACTCCTGCCACTTCGGGCCGTTCACGCCGAACACTTTGCCGTTGGCGGCGGCCAGTTCGCGGGCCTTGTCCTCCTGGGCGGTGTGGTAGTGCAGCGCCCCACAGCAGCCCTGGGCCTTCGGGATCCACACCTCGCAGCCGTTCGCCTGAAGCACCTTCGCGGTGGCGTAGGTCGTCTGCGGGTAGATGCCGTCGGCCACGCACCCGAGGAACAGCCCCACCTTCGCCCGCTTCGGCCCGATGGCCGGCAGCACCTCCGGCAGTCGCCCGTAGTGCCTCTTCAGTGGGGGCAACATGCCGTGCATCGTCCGCATCGACTTCGGCAGCAGGTTCAGCACGCCCGACTTCCGCATCAGCCAATCGACACCCGTCCACTGAGACAGGCGGGCGGGGATCAGGGCCAACCGGGTGCGGATGCGGCTGGGGAAGATGGTGTTCATCAGCCACCGCTGCAACCCGCTCAGCCCCGCCACCGACCGCCCCGGCTCGGCGTGCTCCATGTGCTCGCGGAACGGCTCGATCAGCTTGCCGTACTGCACCCCGCTCGGGCAGGCGGTTTCA
>JANNVG010001345.1:0-3174 GCA_031414395.1 Fimbriiglobus sp. | reverse complement strand
AGCCGAGACCCACGGACGGCGTGAACTTCGTGGGTCTCGGCGCGCACCGCTCGCTCGGACCCCCCCAACGCACACCACCCCATCTGCACCGCTGCACAGCCCTGGCGGACGCGCGGTTCCCCTTGCCCTCGGCCGGCCGCTCGGCTATCCCGCGGCCGACACTGGGGGCGGTGTATGCGTCGGTTCGTTTGGCTGATGTGCTTGCCGCTGTTCGCACTCGCCATCGGGTGCAGCAACCGCCCGCTCGCCGGGCTGATGGACAACCTGTTTCCCAGCCGCGTGGGCAGCCGCCCGCCCCGCGACCTGCCACGCCCCACCGACCGCGACCCCATTCCGCCGCCGGTGTTCGACCCCATCCCGCCGGACGACGGCTTCCGCCGCGACCCACTCTTCCCCCGCGACCCCACTCCACGCGGGGAACGCCCGCTGCCGCCGCTCGGTGCGCCCATCGCCCCCGAAGGTCCGATCCGCCGCGACGACGCCCCGTGGGTGCCGCGAACCGGCGGCGGGGCCATGCCGTTGCCCAGTGGCGGCGGGTATTGATGTGACTTGTCTTCGCCACGACCACACGGGAGCGGACGAGACCAACCCGCTCCCGTGGGTCGCGGCGAAGAGAGTTGCGGGGTGCTATAACACTCGCACCGTTCGCCCGTGACCGTCACCATGTCCGACCGTGACCGCATTCCCGTCGTCCGCCCGGTGCCGAAAGCGCCGGTCGTCGTGAAGGCCCCGCCGGCCGGCCGCAAGTTCGCGTGCTCGTCGTGCGGCGCGCGCCTGGACTTCGACCCGTCGTCTCGCGGGTTGAAGTGCCCGTACTGCGGGTTCGAGCAGCAGATCGAGCGGGGCGACTCGGCCGAGATCGCCGAGCGCGACTACCTCGATTACCTGGACCGCGAGGAGGCGAACGGGCGGGCCATTCCGGGCCGGGCGAGCGAGACGCGGTGCCCCGGCTGCGGGGCGAATGTGCTACTCGAAGACAACGTGGCGACCGACAAGTGCCCGTTCTGCGCCACGCACCTGGACACCCAGCCGGAAGCCGCCCACGCGATGATCCCGCCGGAATCGCTGTTGCCGTTCGCGGTGGATTTGCGCGACGCCCGTGCCGCCTTCACCGCCTGGCTGGGCTCATTGTGGCTCGCGCCGAACGCCCTCAAGAAGCTGGCCGCACTCGGCCAGCTCACCGGCGTGTACCTGCCGTACTGGACCTACGACGCGAACACCGTCACCTTCTACGAGGGCGAGCGGGGCGACAATTACACCACCACCGAGTGGTACACCGACAGCAACGGCCGTCGCCAAACCCGCTCGGTCGTGCGCACCCGCTGGACTTCAGTTTCGGGCGAGGTGCGGCACTTCTTCGACGACGTGCTGGTGTGCGGCAGCACCAGCCTGCCGGCCGACCTGCTCGAGCGCGTCAACGACTGGAACCTGAGCAAGCTGACGCCGTTCCGCCCGGACTTCCTGAGCGGCTTCCGCACCGAGCGGTACGCGGTGGACCTGCGGGGCGGGTACGACGCGGCGAAGGGGCTGATGGAGCCGACGATTTACCGGCTGGTGTGCCGCGACATCGGCGGGGATCACCAGCGGGTGCGAGAGAAGCGGACGCGGTCCAGCGCGGTCACGTTCAAGCCGCTGCTGCTGCCGGTGTGGGTGGCGGTGTACCGCTACCACCACAAGACGTTTCAGATCGTGGTGAACGGCCGCACCGCGCGGGTGGCCGGCTACCGCCCGTGGAGCGGGTGGAAGATCGGCGGCCTAGTGGCCCTGCTGGTGGCACTGTTCGCGCTGATCGCCGGCCTGGTGATCTACTTCAACGGCCAGTAGGGTGGCCCTGCTTTGTTAGCCCGACGCGCGAGCGAGGGGCCAGCGACTTTCTCGATAGCTGGCTCGCCCCTCGCTTGCGCGTCGGGCTAACTAACTATCGAGTCCAGCACGAGTCGTGTCGCGTCATGCCGATGTGCGGGTAGTAGTCGCGGGCGGCGGGGGCGGCGAGCAGGATGAGCTTGGCCGGCTTCGACGCCGCGTGCGTGCGGCGGATCAGTTCCTTCCCGATGCCCTGCTTTTGAAACGCCACGTCGACCGCTAGGTCGGACAGGTAGCAACAGAAGGTGAAGTCGGTGAGTGCCCGCGACACGCCGACGAGCAGACCGGATTCGTCGCGGGCGGTCACGATCAGGTCGGCGTGCTTCATCATGAGTGCGATCCGCGCCGGGTCGTCTACGGGGCGGCGCTCGGCCAGCGTGGAGCGGCGGAGCACCGACACGAACTCGTCGGCGGACAGGGCGGGTTCGACGGCGTAGGTGATCGTGGGCATGGCACCTATCATAGCCTCATGTCTACACTCGCCGATTACCTGGCCGTTGCGGTCGAAGCGGCCCGCCTCGGGGCGGCCGAACTGGAGCGGTGGCGGAAGCAGTTCCAGGTGAAGGAGAAGTCGCGGGCCGACCTCGTCACCGACGCCGACCACGCCTCGCAGAAGGCCGTCCGCGATCACCTGTTGGCCAAGCTGCCGCACCACGCCTTCCTCGGTGAAGAGGAGTGCGTGGGCAAGAAAATCGACGAAACCCGCCCGCCGGCGAATAGCCCACCGCTGTGGATCGTCGATCCGCTCGACGGCACCATCAACTACGTCCACGACGTGCCGGCGTACTGCGTGAGCATCGGCCTGTGGATGAACGGCGAGGCCGTGGTGGGGGTGATTCTCGACCCGCGGCAGAACGAACTGTTCACGGCCACGAAGGGCGGCGGGGCGTTCCTGAACGGCGAGCGCATTCGGGTGAGCGACACCGCCATCCTGGAGAACGCGCTCGTCAGCACCGGCTTCCCGGCGAACAAAGACGCCCAGCGGCGGAACCTGAAAGTGTGGGCCGACCTGTCGCCGGTCACGCGGTCGTTGCGGCGCACCGGCAGCACGGCGTTGAACATGGCGTATGTGGCGTGCGGGCGGTTCGACGGCTACTGGGCGTACGACAACTGGCCGTGGGACGTGACCGGCGGGGCGTGTCTGATCGCCGAAGCCGGCGGGGTGCTGTCGAATGTGGAAGGCGGGCCGTTCGACCCGTTCCGCATGGACCTGATCGCCACCAACGGGAAGATCCAGCGGGAACTGTTCGACGCTCTGCATGGTGAACCGGCGGCGTGAGCCGCCTGGGTCCAGATCACCCAGGCGGCTCA
>JANNVG010001344.1:0-2005 GCA_031414395.1 Fimbriiglobus sp. | reverse complement strand
CGGAATCGGACGTACCCGCTACGGGGTGCAGTGAATGCCGACCTGTAATTGACTCACACCGGCTGCAAGAGGCGGAGCCAGCCGCAAGACTTCCTACCGCTGAAGACGGTGGCGTTGTACTTCTACACTTGAGTGGATACCGACCTGTGGAAACGGTTGCACGACACACTCCGCCGAGACATGAGTTGCCTGGGCTGGCGAGCGTGTACGCCTGGCTGCTCGGCTACTTGGTCGCGCGGGCAAAGCCGCACAACCTGTCGATGAATTGGGGGGCCGTGGTCGACCTCGGCAGCCGGTCATGAGAATCGGCATCGACGCGGACTACGTGACCACGTGCGTGTACAAGTCCGGACTCTACAACCACGTCGTCGGGGTGGTCCGCGGGCTGAACCAGTTGCGGCCACGTCCGACGGTCTTCCTGTACCTGTCCGGGTACACCGACACGAAACTGCGCCGGGCGGACGACTTCATCGCCGACAACGGGCTGGTCGCGCGGGTCCGGGTGTTCAACGAGGCCACTGGCCGGCCGTACCGCCTGCGGAAGTGGTTGGCCGAACTGCAGTTCAAGTTGGACCGGATCGACGCGTTCCTCAGCGTCATGTGCCCGGACTTCCCGCCGGCCGCGAACCGGGCGGTCGGGTACTTGCTCCCCGACCTGACGACCCGGCTGGCGGCGGTGTACCACAGTGCGCCGAACGCCGACCATTGGGAGCGGATGTTCGCGGCGGCGCGGAAGCACGCGGATGTGGTGTTCACCTCCTCCGAACACACCAGGCGGGACGTCGTCGAGACGCTCGGCATTCCGGCCGACAAAGTGGTCGCCGTTCCGCTGGCCGCCGGCGACCAGTACCGCCCGGCCGCCGGGCCGACGCTCGAGGCTGCCCTCCGTCCGCTCGGGCTGACGCCTGGCGGGTACGCACTCACCGTCGGCACGCTCGAGCCGCGGAAGAACCACGTCACATTGTTCCGGGCGTACGCGGACTACCTGAGCCGGCCGGGGGTGCCGCGGTTGCCGCTGGTCGTCGCCGGGCCGACCGGGTGGATGGCCGACTCGATCTTGGCCGAGCCGTCGCGGCTCGGGATCGCCGAGTTCGTGCGGTTCGTCGGCCGGGTTCCGGACGTGGCCGCCCTGTATGCCGGGGCAGCCGCCATGGCGTATCCAAGCCACTACGAGGGGTTTGGGCTGCCGCCGCTGGAGGCGATGGCGTGTGGCACGCCGGTCATCGCGTCGAACGCGACCTCCCTGCCCGAGGTGGTCGGTGACGCCGGGATCCTCGTCCCCCCGGACGACGTTCGCGGGTTCGCCGATGCCCTGTACGCCGTGCTGACCGATCCCGCCCGCCGTGCGGATCTGTCCCGCCGCGGGCGGGAGCGGGCGGCGCGATTCTCGTGGGCGGCGACCGCCCAAGGGTACCTCGACGGATTCCGCCGCGCCCTCGCTCGCAAGCGTGCCACCGGGCGGCCGGCTTGACCCTCGTTCCTCACACGACTGATCGTCACCATGCGGCTCCTCTTCGTCGCCGACCACAGCCCCTGGCCGATGAACAACGGCGGGTGCATCCGGAACGCGAACCTGATCGCCCAGTTGCGGAAGCGGTGGGACGTGCGGCTCGCGGTCCTCGATAAGCCGACGTGGACGCCGGACACCCCGGCGGACACCGAGTTCTTCCCCCTCCGGTGGGACCGGTACGTCCCGACGGGGCCACGGCAGCGGGGGTGGGGCGAGCGGGCCGAGGTGCTCCGCACCCTGCTCGACCCGCGGCCGGAATTGCTCCGCCCGTTCGACACCCCGCGCACCCGTCAGGAACTCGCCCGGCTGGGCCGGCTGGCCGCGGGGTACGACATCGTCTGGATGTGCCGCGGCTACTTCGCCCACATGGCCCGGCGGGAGTTGACCGGGTTGCGGGTCGTGACGGACTACGTGGACGTGGAGTACGAGGGAAAGCGGCCGCTCGTCGCCGCCCTGCCGCCGGGCGTTCACAAGTTCACCTGCCAGGCGAACTTG
>JANNVG010001343.1:0-20345 GCA_031414395.1 Fimbriiglobus sp. | reverse complement strand
CCCGCACCGCGTCGCGTTCCCGTTGGCTCATGGCCACACGTTCCGGTCCTTGTACCTCGTCCATCGAGTGTCCCCCTGGGCCTGAGCCAAGCGGACACTTCTAACGAGTTAAGACCGGACATTTCTAATGGGGTTCAACACAAGAATCCAGGGTGACGCGGTGTCAACCCGGGTCAAGTCCACGGCGCATCGTCACGCCCCCACACGATTCAGCGCACTTTGTGGCAGCAAACGACCCATGCCATGCGGCTGTGGGTTCAAGTCCGATCCGGCAGCAGTGTTCCGTGCGGCTGTGCTGAAATGAACCCCTCGACCCGCGAGGGGTTCATTTCACGGTCTTCGCTTTTCGGGGGCAGCCGGCTTTACCTTCTTCACGTGCTCGCGGAGCAATTCGGCCATCTTCGGTCGGTCCTTCTCGATCTGTTTCAAGTCGAGTTTCTGGTTGATCCCGGTGCCGATGGCAGTGTAGATGTCGGCCAACTCCTTGCCCCACGCACCCGACACCACGTCGAGCGGCGTCTCCTTGCGGTCGTTCTTCTTGGAGGTGTCGGCCCCCTTGTCGAGCAACAGCTTCACCACGTCCTCCCGGCAGAGGAACGCGGCGGCGTGTAGCGGGGTGTTGCCGTCGGCGTTGCTGCCGGAGGGATCAGCCCCGAGTTCGAGTAGATGTTTCACGACATCGAGGTGGCCACGCAGGGCGGCGGTTGAGAGCGGCGTGGACCCATCGGACTGTCGGCGGTTCGCCGTGGCCTTGTCGCGGATCAGCTTCTTCACGGCGGTCAGGTCGCCCGTGCCGAGTGCCGCCGGGATGCCGTCCCACGGGGCGGTGCTGGTGCGGATCAGCTCGCGTTTCAACTCCTCGGCCGCGGTCGCATCCTTCGCCACGTGAACGATGAACTCGTTGCTGAACGGGCCGTCCGGTACCTGCACTTGCACCAGGTGCATCCCGTCGGCCGGGAGCGTGTCCAGCGTGATCGTCACCTTCTCGCCGTCACCCCGCTTCACGATTCCGGCCACCCGCCGGCCGTTAACGAACAGGCGGGCATCGTCGCCGAAGTGCCGCCCGCTCACGGTCATGCTCTTCTGCTCCGGGTGCAGGATGGGGAAGTCCTGCCGGCCGCGCTGCTTCTCGATCGGGCCGATGGTCCACAGGGCCGGCTGCGGGTGATCGACGCTCGCCTTCGCCCCGTGCCGGGCGGTGACGGTGCCGACGAACTTGCCTTCTGAGGCGAGCGCGAGCAACTCCTTCCGGGTGAACGCGGCCCGGTCGCCGTCCTTCTTGACGTACCGCCCGGCCTCGAACTGCATCGCCACCGACTCCGGTTTCCCCTTCAACATCACCCCGTCGCACTCCAGCACCACCGCCCTGTCGCCGGCCGCCCGCTCCAGAGCCGTCAACAGGTCGGCGGTCTGTTCGTCCTTCGCGGTGGCCTTGTTCAGCGTCGTCTGGCGGGCGAACGCCCCAGAGAACCCGGTGCTCATCTCCAGCACCATGTCCCAGATCGGGTCGAACCGCGACCGACCGCCCCACGACATCCGCCACACGTCCCGCTCCGGAGCACCGCGCTCGGCAAAGGCCCGGTAGAAGTCGAAGTCGATGATGTTCAGCCGCCCTTGCGGGAGGATGAGCCAGCGGTCCTGTGCGCCGCGCCACGTTGGGGCGTCCATGCCGGTGCCGGGCGTGTTGGTGCTCACCAGGAACGGCAGGCGGTGGCAGTTGCCGCACACGTTCGGCGCGAGCTGCTTCGAGTCGTGGTCGCCCTCAATATGGAACAGGTGGAAGCCCTTCTGGGCACGTTCGGACAGTTCGTCCGTGTACGCCCGCTTCGGGGCCGGCGGGTAGGGCACGCCGAGCAGGTACACCGCCATGTCGTCCCGCTCTTGCTTCGACAACTCGCCCGCCTTGCCCTCGTCGTTCACGCTCTTGACGCCCACCAGGTGCATGGTGGACGCGAGTCCGCCGTCGATCAGGTGGCGGGTGGTGCTGGTCGGCGGGTCGGTCTTGCTGTTCGACTCCACCGACTTGTGGACACTCGCCGAGTTGATCCCGCCGTACGGGTCACCGGGGATGCCGTCCCAGTGGAACGGGGCGGTATCGCGCAGCCCGCGGGCGGGCATGGTGCTGCGGGGCATGATCTGGTTGCCGCCGGTGACGATGGGCGTGTCGAGCACCCAGAGCAACTGGTCGGTGTGCCCGTCCGGGTGGCAACTGGCACACGAGAAGGTGCCGGTGGTGGACGCCTTCGCCGTGTTGAACGCGATCCGCCCCCGCTTGAACACCGGGTGCGTCGGGTCGTCGAGCGTAATGGTGGCGAACACCTTCAGGTTCGCATTGTCGGTGAGATCCACCAGCGACACCGTGTTGGCCAACGCGTTCAGCACCCAGACGTTACTGCCGTCGAGCGCGATGCCACGCGGGCCAGCCCCCACGTCCACCCGCCCCAGCACGGCTCCACTCGCGGCATCGACGGTGAACAGTTTGTCCGACCCTGCGGCGGTGGCGACGAGGGTGGTATCGTCCGCCGTCACTTGCACCGCGAACGGGGTGGCCAGAGCCATCCCCTTCTCGGGTTGCTTCGGCGGCAGCGGCTCCAGGTCGAAGAACGCCGGATTCTCCGCCTTGCCGTCCTTGACGCCGACCTTCGTAATCCGGTTCATGAACGCCCGGTTCTCCATCTCCTTCAGCCCGTGCTTCTTCGTCCCGCTACGGCCGTTGGCGTCGTTGCGGGCGTCCGTCTGGGCGACGAACGCCGTACCCTTCGAGTCCACGGCGAGGCCGTACAGTAGGGTGCCGAGCGTGTCGACCGACTCCACCAGTGTGTCGGTCGCGGTGTCGAACACGAACAGGTCGCGGTCGGGCACCTTCGGGTGCTTGACGATGTCCACGACGTGCCCGATGGACAGCACGTTGTTGTTCTGGATCGAGTGGTTGTAGGCGTCGAACGTCACGAGGTTGCCGTCGATCTTGTCCTTCGCCCCACCGGACAATTGCGTCTGGTTGTGCGACTCGAACGGCACGACGTACAGCTTGCCGTTCCGCACCGTGATGGCCCGCGGCTCTTGGGCCGGGATGGTCAGCCGCTTCGTCACTTTGCGCGTCGCCACGTCGATCACGGCGATCTGGTTCTCGGAGGAGAGCGCGACGTAAGCCTTGTCGTTGTTGGCGAAGGCGATCCCTACCGGCTCGTCGAACCTGGTCGCCTTCGTCTTCGGGTCGAACTCCTGCACGGTGGCGACGACGTGCAGGTGCGTCGGGCTTGCGGGGTCGGCGTCGATGACGCTGACGGAGTCGGAGACGTGGTTCGCCACCCACACCTCCTTGCCGTCCGGCCGCACCGCCACGCACACCGGATCGACACCCACCGGGATGCGGGCCACCACCTTGCGAGCCTTCGTGTCGATCACGTCCACGGTGCCGGCCGAGGTGTTGGCGACGAACACGTGGTCGCCGAGGACGGCGACGGGGTTGAACTGCGGGCTTTCCATCGACGGGTGCCCGACGGCCGCCGGCGGCTTCGGGGCGTCCGGCTTGCGAGCGGGCGGCGGGTCACCCTTGCCGAAGCCGGGTATCGAAGTGGCCACGCCCAGCAGCAGCACGCCGACCAGCACGCCGAACAGGGAGCGGGAGAGGGTCCGAGGCATGCCGATCGTCCTCCGTGGGGGTGGAACGTGCAGTTTCGGTGCGAAGCGGGCACCGGCGGGGTGGGTCACTTCTTGGGCTGGTTGGTGACGCAGTAGAGCTTGGTGGCCGTCCGAATGAGCAGGTTGCCCTGGCTCACCGCGGGGGTGGCGAGGCAGAATTCGCCGAGGTCGTTGGTGCCGAGTAGTTCATACTCTGCGCCCGTCTTGACGACGCGAGTCTTGCCATCTTCGCCCAGGCAAAACAGCTTACCGTTGTACGCCCACGGTGAGGCGGTGTAACTCCCGCCGATGCGCTCCCGACCGTACGCTTCCTTGCCGGACCTGGCGTCGTGACAGGTCAGGAACCCCTGATCGTGCAGCGTGTAGTAGTGCCCGCCGACGACAAGTGGGGACGTGTTGTAAGGCCCGGCCAGCGGTTGGTACCACACGACGAAGTCGTTCGCCTTCTCGCCGTCGGTGAGAGTGATATCGCCCTTCGCGCCGGGTTTGATGGCGTACACCGGGCGGTGTTTGTCCCCGACGTACCCGGACGTGATGTACAGCAAGCCGTCGGCGGCGAACGGGGACGGGATGACGAGACTCGACATCTTCCCGTCGAACTCCCACAGCAGGTTCCCCTTCAGGTCGTAGGCCCGGTTCTTCTTCTTCCCACAGGTGACGACCTCGGTGCGGTCGGCCGTCTTCCACACGAACGGCGTCGCCCAAGTGCTCGGCTCGTCCCGCTCGGTCCGCCACTGCTCCTTGCCGGTCTTCGCGTCCAGTGACGCCAGATAGGACTTCTCCTGGTTGTCGTAGAGCAGGAACACTTGCCCGTCGTGAACCACCGGGGAGGCCGCGGCCCCGTAGTTGAAGAAGGTCTTCTTCGCGTCGATGGTGTGCGACCAGAGAGGCTTGCCGTCCAGGTCGTAACAGTACAGCCCGACGTCGCCGAACAGCACGTACAGCCGTTCGCCGTCGGTGGTCGGCGTCTCGGCCGCGTAGCTGCTCTTGGGGTGCCGCGGCACCGTCGGCTCGCCCTTGTGCGACTCTTCTTTCCAAAGCTGCTTACCGGTCTTCAGGTCGAAGCACTGGACGAGCCAGTGGTGAACGCCCTTTGGTGGCGTCTTCACCCCTTGGCCCTGGTACAGGCCCGGCTTCGGAGCGGCCTCGTCGCCATCACTGATGACGGACGTGACGAACACCTTGTCCCCCCACACGACCGGGCCGGAGCACCCGCGGCCGGCGACATCGACCACCCACTTCACGTTCTCCGTCTTGCTCCACGTGTCCGGCAGTCGCGGGTCGTCAGCCGCCACCCCGTCGGCGTTCGGCCCGCGGAACCGCGGCCAGTTGTCCGGGGTCTTCTTCGCCGGGTCCGCGGCGAAAGCGGTTCCAAGCTGTAGCAACACGGCAATGGCCAGGATCACTTGTGCGGTCTGACGAGGAGTCATGTCCGTGCCCGATCCGGTGTTGGGGGTGTTACGGCCGGTCCGACTTCAACTCGATGTCGCGGACCGAGAGGCCGTGGTCTTCGGTGATCGTCAGGCACCAGCACTCGACGATCTCCAGGCCGACGGGCGAGGCCGGGAACGTGCCTTCGACAGGTTTGAGTTGGTCGAACGGAACCTTCCACTCGAACGGCTCGTCGCCCGGCCCGCCGACGTCGAACTTCCGGACCGTGAAGTACTTGCCGGCGAACCCGCCTTTCGGGTGGTTCATGGTCACCCCGAAGAACACGTCGGCGGTGGACCCCAGTCGCCCGCCGACGACGAACCGCCCGGCGTCGCTGAGAACCAGCGGGGAGGAGTCCTCGGCGGCGACGGCGGCGGACGCGACGTAGATGAGCAGAGGTTTCGGTTTGGCACAGGTGAGCAGCAGGGATTTCGCCCGCAGCCCGCTGTCGGCGGTCGTCTGCCAGTCGCCGTAGTTCACCCCACGGGGGAACTGGCTCCGCCACACCCCGACGGGGTTGGGCCGGCGGACGGCCTTCAGTTCCGCGTGCCGGTCCACCGAGGCCACCGCCCGGTGGTCGGCCGGCACGTCGGCCACGCCCCCGTCCACGAGCCGGGTCACCCGCACCCGCCCCTCGTTCACGCTCACCACCGTGGCGGCCGAATCCGACTCCACGTTCAGTTGGGTGCCGAGCACTTCGAGGTCGGCGGTCGGCGTGTGGATGAGCATCGGCCGGCCGTCGGGCTGTGGGGTGACGCTCGCCGACATCCTCCCGTACCCCAACCGCACCTCCTTCCGCGGGCCGTCCACCACGCTGATCTGCGACCGCCCGGCCAGCGTGACGCGCGACCCGTCGCCGTATTCCAGCACGGCCCACGAATCGACCGAGAGGGATTCGAGCGTCCCCCCGCTGAAGGTCCGTCCGACGAGCGATTCGGACGTGACGTGCCCGCCCTCGCCGGTCCACTGCACCGGGCCGTTCACCTCGGCAATGCGGGCGAACGGGGTGGCTTTGGGCCAGAGGAGGACGGCCAGCCCGACGGCGAGAAACAGCCCGGCCGCGCACGCCCCGAACCAGAACCACCACCGCAATCGGGGGGCGGTGAGTTTGGCCGTCACCTTGCCGACGAACGGGTCGGCGGTGGTTTGTGCGAGGACGGCGGCCACGAACCGCGGGCTGGCGCGGAGTTCGTCCTCCGCCTGGGCGATCAGGTCGGCGGCTTCGAGTTGCTCTTGCAACCGCCGCTGCCGTTCGGGGTTCTCCCGCGCCAGAGCCGCGAGTTCGGCCGACTCGTGCGGCGTCAACTCGTCGTCGAGCAGCCGGGTCAGAAGCTGATCGAATCGGGTGTCATCCATGCGGCACCTCCGCCGCCCGGAGTTCCACGCACTGCCGGAGTTGATCCCGGATCCGCACGAGCAGTTGCCGCACGGCGTCGGCGGTCATGCCGAAACGTTCGGCCACCGCCGGGGCGGGCTGCCCGTCGCGGTAGCGGGCCTCTACGACTTCGCGGTGACGGGGGGCGAGCTTGGCCAGGCATTCCCGCACCGCCTCCACCGCCAGCGGTTCGGGCCGCTCGTTCGGTACGGAATGACGGGCGAGCAGCAATTCGGCCAAGTCGGTGTGTAGGATGCGCTGGCGGCGGGCGTCTTTTCGCAGCTCGTTCCGCACGATGTTGGCGGCGATGCCCCGGAGCCACTTGCCGAAGTCGCGGGCGGAGTCGAACGACTTCCACTCGCGGTACGCGGTGAGGAACGCCTCCTGCGCGATGTCGTCCACCCAGTCGGGATCGACGGCCAGCGACCGCACGAACGCCCGCAACTGGACGTGCTGTTCGGCCACGAGCAGTTCGAAGTCGGCCCGCACGAGAGTAGCCCACTGTGCCATCGGCGATCTCCTCCGTGCCAGGTGTTGTCCTCAGCCGGCCGGAGTGTGACACCGGCCGTTGCACTAATTGTGACGGAGGGCTTCGATCGGGTCGAGCCGAGAGGCGCGGCGGGCCGGATACCAGCCGAACACCACCCCGACGCCGACGGCCACCCCCAGCGAGAGGAAGATCGAAAAGACGTCCACCTGGGCGGGGAGTGGCTTCGGGGCGAACAAGCTCCACACCAGCGGGATGCCGAACACCATCGCCATCCCGGTGCCGAGGCCGAGCAGCCCGCCGATGCTGGTTTGCACCACGGCTTCGATGATGAACTGCATGGTGATGTCCCCGCGTTGCGCACCCAACGCGCGGCGGATGCCGATCTCGCGGGTCCGCTCGGTGACGGTGGCCAGCATGATGTTCATGATGCCGATGCCGCCCACCAGCAGCGAGATGGAGGCGATCAGCATGAGCAACATGTTGTACCGATCACGGGCGTCCTCCGCCTGCTTGAGCCGGTCGAGCGGCACCGACACCCGCCAGTCCTTCCGCGGGTGGGTGCGCTTCAGCAGTCTGGTCACCGCCGCCCCGGTGTCCTTCACCTGACTGGTGTCGCCGACGGTCAGCGTGATCTGGTGCAACTCGACGTTCTCCATCAGCACGTTCGACCCCTGACGGAACAGCAGCCGCTCGCCGAACCGCACCCGGCAGGTGCGGATCGGCATGTAGATGTCGTTGTCGAAGCTCTCCTCGGACTCACCCGCACCGTGCGACATGCGGTCTTTCAACACCCCCACGATGAGGTACTGCGCCTTGTTCATGGCGACGGTCTGGCCGACGGCCTCCTCGAAGGGGAAGAGTTCCTTGGCGAGGCCGGAGCCGAGGACGACCACGTTCCGCAGGCGTTGCGCGTCCCCTTCGTCCGCGTCGTCCTCGCCGTCCCGCAGGAACCGGCCGGCCGCCAGCTCGAGCCGGTTGACCTTCGAGTACGCCTCGGTGGTGGCAACCACCCGCGCGTCGGCCTTCCGCGCGACGTGCCGCACCTCACACGGGAAGATCCGCATCGGCACCCGCCCGACCACCGAGTCCATCTGGAAGCGGTCGAAGTCCTCCCAGGTCAGCCCGTAGATCACCTCCCACGATGGCTTGGCGCTCGGCTGGGCGTCCACCGGCTTCATGCTGGTGACGATCACGTTGTTCGTCCCCTGCCGGCGGATGTCCTCGAGCGCGTCCTCCATGCTGCCCCGGCCGAACGCCATGAGGGCGATCACCGCGGCCGTGCCGATGATGATGCCCAGGACCGACAGGACCGACCGCAGCTTGTGCAGCCACAAGCTGCGGAGGGCCAGGACCAAACTGCTCAACCCCTTGGCCCAGGCGGCGGACACCCCCACCCCGCCCGCTGGTGCGGAGGGGGAAGGAGAGGGGGCCTGTAAGTCCGGTTCCGGTGCGGCGGAGAGTGGAGGCGGAGGCGTGTCGTTTCGGACGTCGGACTCGACGCGGCCGTCGCGGAGGCGGACCACCCGCCGCGCCCAGGCGGCGATGTCGTTCTCGTGCGTCACCATGATGATCGTCTTGCCCGCCGCGTTCAGCTTGCGGAGCAGCCGCAAGATCTCGTCGCTGGTGCTCGAATCGAGGTTGCCCGTCGGCTCGTCGGCCAGGATGACCTGCGGGTCGTTGACCAGCGCGCGGGCGATGGCCACCCGCTGCTGCTGGCCGCCGGAGAGCTGCGTCGGCCGGTGGTCGAGCCGCCCTCCCAGCCCGACCAGTTCGGCCAGCGCCACGCACCGCGCCCGCGTTTCCGGGGTGAGCGGACGCCCCTGGTAGAGGAGCGGGATGCCGATGTTCTCGACGACCGTGTACTGCGGGAGCAGGTTGTACGCCTGGAAAATGAAACCGAGGTACCGGCTGCGGACCCGCGACAGTTGTCCGTCGTCGATGTGGGCCACGTCCTCGTCGCCCAGGAAGTACTGCCCGCTGGTGCAGCGGTCGAGGCAGCCGAGCATGTTGAGGAGGGTCGATTTGCCCGACCCGGACGGCCCCATGAGGGCGACGAAATCCCCCTCCTCGAACTCCAGCGTGACGCCGGCCAGCGCGGGCACGACGACCTCGTCCATCTGGTACTGCTTCACCAGATCCACGACCCGAGCGACGGCGGACATCGGCGGTGCCCTCGTAACCTTCCACGGGTGAATTACTTCTTCGGAGTCCCGCCGTCGCCAGCCGTCTCGCCTTTGCCGTCGTCCTTCTTCGGGCCGGCCTTCTCCGGCTTCTTTTCCCCGTTCGCCTCCAACAGCGGGTCGGGGTTAAGGACGACCTTGTCCCCCTCCTGGAGGCCGGATCGGACTTCCACCAGTCGCTGGTTGCTCATCCCCAACTCGATGTCCCGCAGGTGCGGTTGCCCGTCCGCCCCGACAACGAAGCACTGCGGCTTGGCCCCCAGACTGACGGTGCCGATGACCGCCTGCACGGGCACCACCAGCACCTCGGCGTCGCTCTCCTCGGCGTAGATCGTCACCTCCGCGCTCATCCCCGGCTTGAGGCCCTCCACCCGCTCGTCGATCGTGACGACGGTCTTGTACAGTTTGACGTCCGCTGCGAACCAGTCTTGTTGGCCGGCGACGGAATCGACGGCCTTCACGCGACCCTTGAACACCTTCTGCGGGACGGCGTCGATGCGGATTTCGGCGGGCTGCCAGGCGCTGCTGTCGCCCGTGCCCTTCTGGTTGCGGAGTGCCGAAACCATCGCCTCGTGGACACGGACGTTCACGATCATCTGGGACAGGTCGGGGATCTGCATCAACTTCTGGCCCTCGCGGACCGGTTCCCCCTGGGCGATGACCCCCTGTTGCGAGCCGCCGCCGCCGCGGGCTTGATCGGAGACGTAGTAGACGACCAACCCGTCCTGGGGGGCCAGCACGACGCACCGGGCGATCTGGTCCTCGACCTCCTGCTGTCGGGCCTGCTCCTGCTTGTAGATGGACTCTTTCGCCAGCCGGTCGGCGTCGGCCTGGGCCAGTTTCGCCCGGGACTGGCTCTTCACCCGGTCCACCGCCCGCATGGCCTCGGCCAGCTTGGCCTTCAGGTCCTGCACCGTCCGGCCGCGTGTGAAGTTGGTCAGGATCGTCTTCTCCGTCTGCAACTTCTTCAGGGCGATCTGGGCGGCAGCCAACTTCGACTCGTCGGCCTCGGATTGTTGCCTGCTGGTGTACCCGAGTTTCGAAGACCGTGCCGACCACGCCGCCCGGTCCTGCCAGGCCGTCACGTCCGACTTCGCCACCTGAATCCGCCCTTCGACGTCTTCCAGGTTCTGCTGATACTCACCACTCTCGTACCTCTTCAGGTCGATGCGAGCCAGGTCGAGGACGTTCTTAGCCGCCTCCAGGTCGCTCTCGTTCTGGCTCTCCTGGATGCGGTACTGTTCGTCCGCCGTGATGTAGTTGGCCTTCGCCTGGTCCACCTTGATTTTCTGGTCCTTGAGCTGCTCGACGAACCCGGACGAATCGAGGTCGATGAGCTTTTCGCCTTTGACGACCTGGGTGCCCGGATCGATGACCCACTTAATGGTGGTCGCAACGGTGCTGCCGCGTGTGCCGGAGCGAACCGTGCAGGCGATGTCGCCGTTCCTGGCCGATTCGAGCGTGCCGCGCTCGATGATCGTCACCTTCAGCTTTTCCCGTGGCACTGTCCACGTCATGCCGGTGTAGGGTGCCCGCCCGAACAGCCTGTCGCCGAAAAACCGCCAGGTCAGGAAGGCCAGAAGGAGGCACACGCACACACCCGCGACCACCCACACCACGCGGCGGAGGGAACGCGCGGGGGGCTTGGAATCGCGTGGCGGAACAGCATCCCGAATATGCCGAACGGTGTCGTCTGCCACGAGAGCCGACGGCGACGCCGAACCGCAGTGGAGTTGGCCGTTCTGCGCGCCGACATCGAGTTGGGGTGCCGGGGAGGCGGATGGCGTTGGGGGGTGCATCAAACCGGACTCCTCGGAGCACGACCACTCTGAAGCTTCAGGAGAGTGTTGTCGGCTGGACCAACGGGTGTGACAGGGATCTTTCCCGAAACTTCACGGGCACCAAGACTCAAGCTGCGATTCCGGAGGTGGGATGTTCGTACCGTCTGGCCGGGAGAACGCCTGCGGGGATGGCGTTCTCCCGGCAGTTGTTGCAAGGGGGGGGTCGTGCGACGCACACCGCCCCCACGGTTCAGTCTTATTTCTTCTTCAGTTCGAGTTGCTTCTTGTACTGCTCGCGGTCGGCGGCTTCCCCCTTGCCGCTGACCGGAATGCCGGTCTCGTAGAGGATGCCTTCCTTCAAACCGAGTGTCGCCAGCGTACGCCGATTCTTCTCCGTGCGAACGTGGGCCTTCAGGGTCTCCCGCATGGCGTCGGCCAACTGTTTGCTCACCTCGTCCCCAGCAACTTCCTTCACCACCTTTCCGCCGGCACCGAAGACGTCCGGCTCGAGGAGCAGCACCCCTTCTTTGATCGTCAGCTTGTCCACTTTAGGGATGTCCTTCGTCGCGGCCGCCGTCGCGTAGGTGAGACGCCCCGAGAACTCCTTGTCCCACGCCAGTTCGGCGACCTTCGCTTCCAGTTCTTCCCGCCGCTTGGCCGAATCCGCGAGGACCACCACCAGCGGTTGCAGGTCGCCGGCGGCGACCGCGAGGCCGACCTTCGCGTTCAGCGTCACTGGCAGCCCGGGGGTCCCCTCGACCTTCTTCGCCGGGTACTTTTCGGCCAGCTCGTCCATCCCCATCGCCATGTCCGCAGCGTCCGTGTAAAGGTCCCGCGGGCCACGCCCCGGACCGCGGCCGCGGAGCGCGCGTTCGGCGTCCGGGGTGAGCACGGCGAACGCCGTGTTCGCCGGCTCCCCGTTCACGAGCTTGCTCACGAACTTCTTCTCGGTCTCGTCTTCGTAGGAGGTGAGGCGGATGCAGACGAACTTCTTGGCGGCGGCGATCACTTCCGGCTGGGACAGGAAACTCCTGTCCATGGTGACCTTGCCCGGTCACCACATGCCGGACACGCCGGCGCAGTGCGGCGCGGCGCTCACGAACAGGATCGGTTTGCCCGTCCGCTTCGCCTCGGCCAGCCCCCGGTCCAGGGTGGCGTAGTACTGGATGATGGCGTCGGACTTCGGCGACTCCTTTTCGGGAGTCTGGGCCGACGCCCCTCCTATCGCGAGGAGACCGACGGCCACGGCGGCCAGAGTACGGGAGGCGAGTCGTCGCATGAGTCTTCCCAATTTCAGTGGTGGAACGGAGAGGTCAGAGTTGGAACCCAGCAGGGTGGCTCAGGCTTCGTAACCCGTCACGCCCGCGAACCGCCGCGCAATCAGTCCGCTCCGACCCCGTTGTGTCGCCGCGCGGTACAACAACTGCCCGCTCGGTTCCGGCCGACTCACCAATTCCCCACTGGAAGTCCCCCGTGTTCACACGCCCGGCCTTCGCCCTGTTCGCGCTCGTCGCCGTGATCGGCTCGGCCCCCGCCGACTACCCCGGTTGGAAACACTCCGGGTCGGTGTTCGTCCTCACTACTCCTGAAGGGGCGAACCTGCCCGCGTCGGCGGTCGTGGAAGACTTCCCGCTGCTCGTCCGCCTGCACAAGGACTTCTTCGACTTTGGGCAAGCCCAGGCGAAGGGCGAAGACTTGCGGTGCTCCACCGCCGACGGCAAACCACTTGCGTATCAGATCGACGAGTGGGACGCGAAGGCGGGCACCGCGAGTGTGTGGGTTCGCGTCCCGAAGATCACCGGCAACGCTCGCCAGGAGATCAAGCTGCACTGGGGGAAGGCGGACGCGAAGGGTGAGTCGGACGGGAAGGCGGTGTTCGGCCAGTCGAACGGCTTCCTCAGCGTCTGGCACATGAACCAGACGGTGACGGACGAGGTGGGCACGGTCGCGTCGAAGGACACCGGCACGAAGGCCGCCACGGGGATGGTCGGCCCGGCCCGCTACTTCCCCGGCCAGAAAGGTGTTTCGGGCGGAAACAAGATCGAGGGCTACCCGGGCGGGGCGGCGTCGCACACCACCGAGGCGTGGTTCCGGGCGGAGAAGCCGAACGGCAATGTCCTCGCCTGGGGGAACGAGCACGGCCAGGGCAAGGTGGTGATGCACTACCGCAGCCCGCCGCACGTCAAAATGGAGTGCTACTTCTCGGGCGCAGACGTGACCGGCAAGCAACCCATCCCGCTCGGCGAGTGGGCGCAGGTGGTCCACACCTACGAGAAGGGCGAATCGCGGCTGTACGTGAACGGAGTGCTCGACGCCGTGTCGAAGACGCCCAACGCCCCGCTCGCCATCAAGACCCCGGCCCACCTGTTCATCGGCGGGTGGTACGACAACTACAACTTCGTCGGCGACGTGGACGAGGTGCGGGTGTCGAGCGTGGTCCGCTCGCCCGACTGGGTGCGGTTGCAGTACGAGAACCAGAAGCCGGGTCAGACGCTCGTCGGCCCGGTGGTGCAATCGGGGAACGAGTTCTCGGTGTCCGAGACGAAGGTGAAAGTGGCCGAAGGCAAGAGTGTCACGCTCACCGCGAAGGCCGGCGGAGCGCAAAAACTGTACTGGATCGTGAAGCGAGACGGGAAGGAGACCGTGGCCGCGGTGGATCGCTTCGCGTTCACCCTCGACGCCGGCCGGGTGGTCGGTGACACCGCGGTGTCAGTCCAGTTGAAAGCCGTCTTCCCGACCGAGGTGAAGACGAAGGACGTGGCGGTGACGATCACGGAGGCGATCCCCGAACCGCAGTTCACACTGACCGTGCCCGCCACCTGGGACGGCCGCAAACCCATCGAGATCGTCCCACAGGTGGACAACCTGAAGGCGATGCAGGCCGGTGCCGGCAAATTGAACTCCATCTGGACGGTGTCCGACATCGCGGTCGTCAAAGACACTGCCGACGGCAAGCTCGTCCTCAAGCGGGCGCAGAACAGCGGCACGCTGACCGTGCGGGTGGCCATCGACAACGGCGGCACGCCGAGCGTTCAGACGAAGACCATTACCGTGAAGGAGCCGGCCACCGACCCGTGGGTGGCCCGCACCCCGGAGAAGGACGAGAAGCCGGTGGCGGGGCAGTTCTTCCCGCGGGGCGACAAGAACGCCGGCACCCTGCACTACAACGGCACGCTGAAGGACGCCGCCGACGGCGTGTTCCTCAAGCTGTACGCCGACGGCAAACTGATCGACACCGCGACGGCGAAACCCGCCGCCGACAAGTCCTATGCCTTCTCGCACGCACTCAAGGCGGGCCTGATCAAGTACAAGGTGGAATTCGGCACCAAGACCGGGGACGCCGAGACGGTCCTCGACACAGTGGACGACCTGGTGTGCGGCGACGCCTACCTGATCGACGGCCAGTCGAACGCCGAGGCCACCGACGTGGGTAAGTACGAACAGAAGGGCACGAAAGAGTGGGTCCGCAGCTTCGGGAGCATGGCCGGCGATCCGAACAACGCCCGGCTCAAGAAGTGGGGGCACGCCGTCGTGCGGAGCAAGACCGGCGGGCAGTTCCAGATCGGCTACTGGGGGATGGCGCTGGCCGAGCGACTGGTGGAGAGCCAGAAGGTGCCGGTGTGCATCATCAACGGGGCGGTCGGCGGCAGCCGCATCGACGTCCACCAGCGGAACGCCGCCGACCCGACCGACGCGACCACCATCTACGGCCGGCTGCTGTGGCGGGTGCAGCAGGCGAAGCTGACGCACGGCATCAAGGCGGTGTTCTGGCACCAGGGGGAGAACGACCAGGGGGCGGACGGGCCGACCGGCGGGTACGGGTACGAGACGTACCGCCAGTTCTTCGTGGACATGGCCGGCGGGTGGAAGACCGATTACCCGAACGTGCGGCATTACTACGTCTTCCAGATCTGGCCGAAGGCGTGTTCGATGGGGGTGAACGGGTCGGACAACCGCCTGCGGGAGGTGCAGCGGCAGTTGCCGACGCTGTTCTCGAACCTCAGCGTGATGTCCACGCTCGGCATCCAGCCGCCGGGCGGGTGCCACTTCCCCATCGAAGGGTACGCCGAGTTCGCCAAGCTGATCGGCCCGCTCGTCGAGCGTGACTTCTACGGGAAGAAGGCGGCGGCGTCGATCACCGCCCCGAACCTGAAGCGGGCCCAGTTCACAACCGACAAGGACGACGAGATCGTGCTGGAGTTCGACCAGCCGGTGAAGTGGGACGACAAGCTGGTGAGTGAGTTCTACCCGGACGGCGAGAAGGGGAAGGTGGCGTCCGGCTCCGCGAACGGGGCGGTGGTCACGCTCAAGCTGAAAGTCCCGTCGAAAGTGAAGACGCTGACGTACCTGGACAGCGCGACGTGGAGCCAGGATCGCCTGCTCCGCGGCGAGAACGGCATCGCCGCCCTCACCTTCTGCGACGTGCCGATCCAACCGAAGAAGTGACCGCCCGACCTCAGCGAGGGGTCATCCGCTCACACGTCCACGTCGTACAGTCCCCGGCCTGGACCTGCCGAGCGGTCGGTCGCTCCCGCATCGGCGGGGCGTCCCAGATCAGGAGGGTGTCGGGGGTGACGGAATACACCCCCCGGACAACCAGTTTCTCGACGCCGTCGACCGTGAGGAAGTGGTCGATCGACTTGGCCCGCTCGTCCAATCGGACCTCGAAGTCGATGCCGACGCGACCGGTGTCACCCACCACGAGGTGTGCGGCGAGGAGCTGCCGTTGATCCGGCTCCAAACCGGCCCACGGTCCGCCTCGCCCACCGAACTGGCTCAGCAGTTGGAGCCGCTGTTCGAGGCCCAACCCCGCCGCCGGACCTCCCGGCCCGCCGAACCGGTCAGGTCGTGTGCCGGGAGTTGTGCCCATCGGTCCACCACCATGGGTGACCGCCAACCGGTTGTTCGTGAACACGTACTCCGGCCCTTCAGCCTCGCCGAGCGTGACCACCTCGCCGCGAACCGCGACCCGGACGGCCTTCCACCGGCCCTGAAGCACATCATGGTCGGTGACGACCGCGCCCGGCACTTCGGCAACACGCCCGGAAGCGACGGGGGGAGTTCGGTCACGGGTTGGGGGCGGGTCCGGCCGGGCCGAGGCGAGCGAGAGACCGGCCACGCCGATCAGCAACACGGCACCGAGCAATCCGGCTCCAACCCAGGTGAGGTTCGGCACCGCGGCGGCACGCACCACCTCCTCCGCCAGTGCGGTCGCGGTGGTCGAGGACGCCCCCGCGGCCATGCCGCCCGCGGCCAGTTCCGAGACCGCGGCGATTGTTGTCGCCAGGATCAGCGGTGGGACGCCGGCCGACACCACATTCTGCCCCAGAATCACCGCCAGCGCCGCACCCGACAATGCGACCCCGCGGCCGGACAGCCGGTCGGCCAACAGCGCCCGCCCGCGGGCCAGCCGGCTCGCCACGGTCCCTTCGGCCAAGCCCAACGAGTGGGCCACGTCGGCTCGGGTCTTCCCTTCCAGGTCGCTCAACACGATCACCACCCGGTACTTGTCGGGCAGGCGACTCAACTCCTGGTCGAGGAGCGGGCGCAGATCGTGCCAGCAATCCCGGTCGGTCACGGCGGGTTCGGGCATGTCGGTCACCTGCTTTTCGCGTCCCTTCCGCTTCGCGCACGTGGTTCTTGCTTTCAGCGCCGTCTGGTGCGCCACGCCGTACAACCAGTTCGCCACTTGTTCCCTCGGGACGATGGCGTCCGCCCGGCGGACGAGGACGAGGAACGTGGCCTGGAATGCGTCTTCGGCATCCTGAGCGTTGGGCAGGACACGACGGCAGACGCCCCAGACCATCGTGGCGTGTCGCCGAACGAGCAGTTCGAGGGCTGGCTGGTCGCGGCCGGTGAGGAACCGGTCCAACAGTTGCCCGTCGGTCTCGCCCGCCCCTTCGTCCACCAGGAGCGTGCCGCGCAGGATCTGTATGAGTCGGTGCATGGAGATGACCGCTTCCGGTTCAGTCGTTTGCCGAGTATATCAGGATACCGCGGTTCGAGACGGCGGAGCCCGCGGAGACGGCTCCGCCGACCTCGATCACTTCCGAGTGGTCCGGTCCGACGCCCGCGATCAGCCCCCGCGGGCCGCGTCGAACTCCGCTTCGGTCACGACGCCGTCGCCGTTGGCGTCCGCCTGACCCAGGCGCATCCACACGCGCGGCGGCACCTCGTCCTTGGACAGTTTCCCGTCGCCGTTCGCGTCGAACGCGTTCAGCAGCGTGTCGAAGGACGGCGGGCCGCCCTTGCCGGGGCCACGGGGCGGCTGAGCCGACGCGGCCCCCATGATCCCCAGAAACGTCACGAGGGCCAGCGAGGCGACGAGCAAGCGAACCGTGTTCACGAGACTTCTCCCTTGATATCGAGGGCGCCTCCGGTTCACCGCGTCACCCGATGTGACGCGGCGACCGGTTGCCAGCCCCGATACCATCCCATTACCCGCTCGCGGGGAATTGATCCGTAAACGCACGGATTTCTCCTTTTCGTCCGTCGGGATGCGAGGCGAGCTACAATGCCGGCCTGCGGGCGCTCTCGAAGTACCACTTCCAGGAGGGCATCCGCGTCAGCCTGAAATTCGCCCGGACGCAGAGCGCCCACGGGAGCGAAAGCCGCACCGGGGAGATCATGAAGGAACTGCTCCGCTACGGCACGGCCGCCAAGGAGGTGCTCCCGGACCTGAAGAAGTTGATCGCCCAGTACCGCGAGGAGAAGGACTTCCCCGACTGGGCCAAGAAGCAAAAGGTCGCGTCGGTGGAGGCGGCCATCAAGGCCCTCGAAGCCACGACCACCCAGCCCGAGTTGCGGACCATACCGTCGGCGAAACCGCAGAAGTAATCCAGCCGTACCAGAAATCGGCTGCCGGTCCACCACCGACGAGGGGATGCGAATGAAACCGACCGCGTTTACCACCGCCCTCTTCCTGTTCGTGTTCTCGGCCGCCCGCACACCGGCCGCCGAACCGCCGAGTCGACCCAACATCGTCGTCATCCTGTCCGACGACATGGGGTTCTCGGACCTGGGTTGCTACGGCGGTGAGATCTCGACCCCGAACCTGGACGCACTGGCGGCGAAAGGGGTGCGGTTCACCCAGTTCTACAACACCGCCCGCTGCTGCCCGACGCGGGCGAGCCTGCTCACCGGCCTGTACCCGCACCAGGCGGGCGTCGGGCACATGATGGAGGACAAAGGGGATGCCTTCCCCGGCTACCGGGGCAACCTGAACACCTCGTGCCGCACCATCGCCGAGGTGCTCAAGCCGGCCGGGTACCGCAGCTACGCGGTGGGGAAGTGGCACGTCACCCGGTTCGCCGGCAAAGACGGGCCGAAGGACAACTGGCCGCTCGGCCGCGGGTTCGACCGGTACTACGGCACCATCCACGGGGCCGGCAGTTTCTTCGACCCGTCCTCGCTCGTCCGCGACGACACCATGATCTCTCCGTACGCGGACACGGAGTACAAGCCCGAAACGTACTACTACACCGACGCCATCTCCGACCACGCCGTTCGGTTCGTCGGCGACCACGCCAAGGACCGACCCGAGAAGCCGTTCTTCCTGTACGTCGCGTACACGGCGGCGCACTGGCCGATGCACGCGCTGCCCGAAGACATCAAGAGGTACGCGGGCAAGTACGACGGCGGGTACGAGCCGGTCCGAAAAGCCCGCTTCGAGAAGGCGGGGAAGCTCGACCTCATCGACCCGAAGCAGGGCATGAGCAAGCAGGCTGGGGACTGGGACAAGGTGGCGGACAAGAAGTGGGAGGCGGCGGGCATGGAGGTGTACGCGGCGATGGTTGATCGCATGGACCAGGGGATCGGCAAGCTGGTCGCCGAACTGAAGCGGACCGGGCAGTTCGAGAACACGCTCGTCCTGTTCCTCCAGGACAACGGCGGGTGCGCCGAGCCGCAGGGCCGATCGGGGAACAAAGACCACCCGGACATCGAGCGGCCGGAAAAGCCGACGTTTCCAGTGATGAAGCCCGAGGAGTTCGCCACCGCCGGCAGTGTGCCCAAGCAGACCCGCGACGGGTTCCCGGTGCGGATGGGGCCGAAGGTGATGCCCGGCGGCCCCGACACCTACGTCGCCTACGGCCGCGGGTGGGCGAACGTGTCGAACACCCCGTTCCGCGAGTACAAGCACTGGGTGCACGAGGGCGGCATCAGCACCCCGCTGATCGCCCGCTGGCCGAAGGGGATCACCGCCGCCGGCGAACGGCGGAAGCAGCCCGGCCACCTGATTGACATCGCCGCCACGTGTGTCGAGGTGTCGGGTGCCGCGTACCCGAAGAAGGTGGGTGATGTCGCCGTCACGCCGCTGGAGGGTCAGAGCCTCGTGGCCGCGTTCGCCGACAAGCCCCTCGACCGCGACCTCTTCTGGGAGCACGAGGGGAACCGGGCGGTGCGGGCGGGCGACTGGAAACTGGTCGGCAAGGACGGCGGCAAGTGGGAACTGTACGACCTGGCGAAGGACCGCACCGAAGGGACCGACCTGGCGGCGAAGATGCCGGACCGGGTCACAGACCTGGCCGCGAAGTACGACGCCTGGGCCAAGCGGGCCGCCGTCGAGCCGTGGTCGGTCAACCCGCCGAAGAAGAAATAGCGAGAGGGTTCGGAACCCTCTCACTCTCGAGGCGACGGTGCCACGTGCTCGCCCGCCACCCAATGCGGACCCATCCCGTCCGCCGCCGAAAGGCTATCCGAAGAAGGGCCTCACCCCTGTCGTGCGGCGATCCGGGTCCGGACCGCGTCGCCCTCGTTCCCCCTCGAGTGGCTCCTCCCATGCGTTCCTTCCCACTCGGCGTGCTCCTGACCCTGGCTGTCCCCGCCGTCGCCGCCGAGCCGCTCCTCCCGCCGCAGAAGGTGCTCGACCAGGAGACGTTCTGGGACAACCGGGACTGGGACTGGTACAAGGCGAACGTCCCGTTCTTCGAGTGCCCCGACGCCGACCTCCAGACCACCTACTACTACCGCTGGGAGTTGCTCACCAAGCACCTCACCTACGGCTCGCCGAACAGCGGGTACAGCTTCACCGAGTTCACCGACCGTCCGTTCTGGAGCGGGGCCTACGGCGCGATTAGTTGTCCGGCCGGGCATCAGCTTTACGAAGTGCGCTGGCTGCATGACGCGCGTTATGCCCGCGACTATGCGCGTTACTGGTTCCGCACCCCGGGCGCGCAGCCGCGCAATTACGGCTGCTGGATCACCGACGGCGTCTGGGCCGCGCACGAGGTTCATCCGGATGACGCCTTCGTCAAGGATCTGCTGCCGGACTTAAAGAAAAACTACGAAGGCTGGGAGAAGCGCCAGTTCGTTCCGGAAGTCGGGCTCTTTTGGCAGAACGGCCACGACGATGGCATGGAGTTCAATATCAACAGCCGCCAGACCAAAGACATTCTGCGCGGCGCGAACGGCTACCGTCCCGGCTTCAATGCCTACATGTACGCCGA
>JANNVG010001342.1:0-1890 GCA_031414395.1 Fimbriiglobus sp. | reverse complement strand
GGGGGGTTAACCGAATCGCGCCGCGACCGGGTGGGTGCGGGTTATCACACCCCCCGCTCCCCCGGGGTCGCGGCTCGTCCGGCCGTTCAGTCCGCTCACTTGCCCTTCGGCTTGGTCTTCTTCAGCACTTCCAGCTTCTCCTGCAGCCGCTTGATCTCGGCCTCGATCGCTTCGGCGGTGTCCGCCGGCACCATCACGCCCCTCGGGGGCGTGGCCACGGGCGGGAGCGGCGGGAGCGGCGGGACCGGGGCGACCGGCGCGACCGGCGCGACCTTGGCCGGGGCCGGCTTCGACTCGCCGAACAGCTTGTACTGGCCGTACTCGAAGCCGGACGGCACGGTGTACGTCATCCCCTTCGACCGGCGGAACACCCACACCGTCTGCTTCGGGTCGTCCATCGGCGTGGTGCCGCTGAACACCCACCCCTTGTCCTCCTGCTTCTGGAGGAGCGCCATGAATTCCCGCTGGGCCATCGGGCTGACCGCGATGAACAGGTAGTCGTTCTGCTTGGTGGCGTTGGTCGCGTCGTCGGGCACCTTCGGGGCCTTCGCCAACTTGTCAATCTCGCGCGCCATCTTGGTCAACTCCGCCGCCTTCGCGTCGGCCGCCCTTTTCACCGTCTCCGCCTTCGCCGCCTCGGCCACCTCGGCCGCCGCCTTGTCCGCTTCCGCCCGCGCCTTCGCCAACTCCGCTTCCAGTTGCTTCACCCGGTCGGCCGGGGCCGCCTGCGCCGGCTTGGTCGCAGACGACTGTGCGTCCGCGGTCGCCACCCACCCGGCCCCGCCGCTGATCGCCAGCCCGCACGCCGCCAGCACCCCGGCCGCCAGCAGCTTCACCTTGTTCACGCTCATGCCGATCACCCCTGTGGACAGTTGAAGAACGGACCCCGGAACCGCGAACCCGATTTGACCCAGCCCGACCGCCTTCGCCGACACGTCCGTCGGCACCACCGCCAACCCCACGCTCGCCAGCACGCCGAGCGTCAGCCCGCGGGCGCTCAGTTTCGCCAGCACGGCGTCCTTCGCCCGTGTCAGCCGCCCCGACAGCGTGCCCAGCTTCCACCCCAGTTGCTCGGCCGCTTCCGTCTGCCCGAGTCCTTCCAGGCAGCACAGCACGAACGGCACGCGGAGGGTGTCGGGCAGGCCGGCCACCTCCTCGTGAACCGCCGCGAGTGCGCGATCCCAGGCGGAGTCGGGCACGGCGTGGCCGTTCCGCTCGCGGGCGGCGGTGGCCTTCTCGCGGGTGGTGCGCCGCTTGGCCGCCAGCCGACTTTTGCCGCACACCTTGTACGCCACCCCGTGCAGCCACGCCGACAGCTTGGCCGCGTCCCTGACGCCGGCGGCGTTCCGCACCAGCACCAGGAACGTCGCTTGGAAGGCGTCGTCAGCCTCGGCGTCGGAGCGGGTCAGGTGCCGGCAGACGGCCCACACCAGCCGCCCGTGCCGCTTCACGAGCGCGGCGAACGCCTCGTCGTCGCGGGTGGCGACGAACCGGCGGAGCAGGTCGGCGTCGGTGTCGGGCGGGGCGGTGTCGGCGAGCGCCCGCAACACGGCGTACAGCGGTCGGGCGGTCATTCGGTCCCTCGCGGTTCGGTCACAGGGGTAGTGCCCGCGGGCGGGGGAGTTCTACGGGAAAATGTGTCGGCCCCGACGTGCCCGTGTTCAGCGGTGGCCGGGAACGGCCGCGACGTCCGACGCCCGGAGGTGTGCCTTTCGTTAGGGCGACCCCACCCCCGCGTGGTAACTGCGTTCCCTCGGCGACCCCTCCCGCCCCTGTTAGCCCGAAGCGCAAGCGAGGGGCCAACGGCTTCCACGAACGACCAGGAGGTGACGGGGATCGTTCCGCTCCCGATTCTTTAGTGAGGTCACTGGCCCCTCGCTTGCGCTTCGG
>JANNVG010001341.1:0-1981 GCA_031414395.1 Fimbriiglobus sp. | reverse complement strand
CCCCCTGGGCTCGCCCGGACAATGGGAGGTCAGCCGGACGCTTCGGCCTCGGCCGTCAGGTGCTGAACTTCATCCCGCAGGCGGGCGAGGACGCGGCTCTTAGCCACGTATACCGCCCCGGAGGTCATCTTTAACTCCTTCCCGACTTCGGCCGCATTTCGCCCGTCCACGGCCGTGCCCCAGAACGCCTGCCACGTGTTCGCCTGGAACTCGTGCTTCACCCGCTCCATCGCCTTCGCGCTCAGCCGCCGCTGATATTCCAGCTCCCACTCGGCCTCGATCTCGTCCGGCTTGCCGGCCAACTGTTCCAGCCGCTCCTGCGACGCGGCATCCCCGCCGCCCTTCGGACGGTTCTTGTTGGCCGACAAGAAGTTGTACACTTTGTTGCGGGTGACGGTGTACAGCCAGCCGCGGAAGGTGCCCCGCCGGGGGTCGTAGTTAATGCGGTGGGCGTTGCGTGCAACACTCCGCAAAACTTCCTGCACCAGGTCCGAGGCGTCGGCATCCTGGAGGCCGCGCTTGCGGGCGAACCCGTACACGACCGGCCCGTACAGGCGGGCGAACTCGGCCCATGCGTCGGCGTCGTCCGTCGCGCGGATGCGATTGAGCAGGGTGATGCGGGTAGCGGGAGCCTCCGCCATGCGAGACCGTTCCTGAGGTCGGGCGACCCGGACTGCCGGGAAAGACATGATATCGGCCCCGGGGGGTGAGGTCTTGTCCAACACCGTCCGCGTCCGACACTTCGCCACCGGCCGGCCGCTCGCCGTGCGGTTCGACGCCGGCCGCATCGCCGCCGTCGCCGACACCGCCGATTCGCCCGACGGCTGGATCGCACCCGCGTTCTTCGACGTGCAGATCAACGGCGGGCACGGCATCGGGTTCACCAGCCCCACGCTCACCGTCGAACACGTCCGCACGGTCGCCGACCTGTGCCGCACGCACGGCATCGGCGGGTTCCTGCCCACCGTCATCACGTCCAGCTTCGACACGCTCGTTCACGCCCTCACCACGCTGCGAACCGCCGTCGAGCAGGACCGCGAGCTGGCCGACCGCATCCCCGGCTTCCACCTGGAAGGGCCGTACTTCTGCCCGGACGACGGCCCACGCGGTGCCCACCCGAGGCCGCACGTCCGTGACCCGGACCCCGACGAGTTCCGTCGGTTGCAAGACGCCGCGGGGGGAAAGATTCGCCTCGTCACGCTCGCCCCGGAACGCCCCGGTGCGATCCCGTTCATCGAGCAACTGTCCGCCGCCGGGGTACTGGTGAGCATCGGCCACACCGCCGCCACGGGGCAACAAATCGCCGACGCGGTGAAGGCCGGGGCGAAGCTGAGTACGCACCTGGGCAACGGCTGTCACGCCACGCTGCCGCGCCACGACAACTACATCTGGGAGCAACTGGCGAACGACGCCCTGACCGCCAGCCTGATTGCCGACGGGCACCACCTGCCGCCGGCTGTGCTGAAGAGCCTGATCCGCGGGAAGACGCCGAAGCGGGTGATCCTGACGTGCGACGCCGGCACGTTCGCGGGCAGCTCGCCGGGGCGGTATTCCGATTGGGGCACCGAAGTCGAAGTGCTGCCGAGTGGCAAGATCGTGGTTCCGTGTACGCCGTTCCTGGCGGGGTCGGGGGTGTTCACCGATGCGTGCGTGAGCGGGGTGTTGCGGCACGGCGGGGTGAACCTGATGGAGGCGATCCAGATGGCGAGCGTCCGCCCGCGGGCGCTGCTGGGCCTCGACGTACCCGCGGTGGCGGTCGGCGACCGCGGGCCGTTCGTGCTGTTCGACTGGCAACCGGGCGACGATGTGACGGTTCGGCGGGTGATCGGGTAGCGCGGATGGGTTTCAGTCTTGTAGGGCGGGTCGAGCGGCCGGGGACCGCAACCACTCCTCTGAAGATCAGGGAGGATTGCGCCCACCACCGGCCGCCGCGACGCCCCGCCGCACTCAAGCACGGCGGGGCGTCGCGGCCGGCGGTCGG
>JANNVG010001340.1:0-4865 GCA_031414395.1 Fimbriiglobus sp. | reverse complement strand
GGCTTGGGTCTGGTTAGCCCGACGCGCGTGCGTGGGGCCCGCGGCCTGTTCGACACGGGTTTTCCCTCCCGGCATCGCAGACAGACGCCTTTCGCGCCACTAATGTTCGGCCAGACTTTCGCAGAGCCAAAGGCGACTGTCTGCGAGCCGTGCAGGGAACACCCTTCTCGAACAAGCCACTGGCCCCTCGCTCGCGCGTCGGGCTAACAAGTCATTGATCTTTCCGCCCACCCGCTCAATTCTCCGTCCCGCCTGCCAACTCTTCCGCCATCCCGCGAATCCGCCGGCACCGCCGCCGGTTTCCCCGCACTCCGCCGCCCCTTCACCCGCCCGCCGATCGAACCTGAGCTACGCTTGGACGGTCCCGCCGATAAGGGTATGCCCGCGTGCCGTCGTCCAGCCACGCCTACCGCGACCGTCCCCTCCCGCTGCCGCCGGAACTGGACGCGCTGCGCCGGTCGGCCGGCACGCCCGAACCGCCGGCCGACGGCGGCGACGTGCAACTGTTCGTCACCCCGCAGTTCGGCGCCGCCAGCTCGTGCCCGGCGTCCACCACCGCCCATGGCCGACTCGCCCCGAACGCCATCCCCGGCTACCGCATCGACGGGGTGATCGGCACCGGCGGCATGGGCACCGTGTACGTCGCCCGCCAGCTCTCCCTCGACCGCCCGGTGGCCCTGAAGGTGATGAGCAACGCCTGGGCGTCGGACCCCGTGTTCGCCGCCCGGTTCGTGCGGGAGGCCTACGCAGCCGCCCAGCTCGGCCACCCGAACGTGGTGCAGATCTTCGACATCGGCGAGCACGGCGGGGCACGCTACTTCAGCATGGAGTACGTGGCCGGCCAGTGCCTGGCGGACGTGATCCGTACCGACGGCCCGCTCGACGTGGAGACGGCCGTCGGGTACGCCCTGCAAGCCGCCCGCGGGCTGAAGCACGCCCACGACCGCGGCATCATTCACCGCGACGTGAAGCCGGACAACCTGCTACTGGACGCGCACGGCGTCGTCAAAGTGGCCGACCTGGGGCTGGTGAAGACGCCCGACCTGACCGCCCTGCAAGACCGCCTGTGCGACTCCACCGAAAGCGGCCTGCACACCATTCCCCCCGACATGACGGGCGTGCGGATGGCCCTGGGCACGCCCGCGTTCATGGCCCCGGAGCAGTGCCGCGACGCCACCGCCGTGGACCACCGGGCCGACATCTACAGCCTCGGCTGCACCCTGTACGCGCTCGTGACCGGTCGCCAGCCGTTCGACGCCGACGACTCGCTGGGGCTGATGAAGAAGCAGGCCTACGAGCCGGCCGTGCCGCCCGAGCAGATCAACCCCCGAGTGCCGCCCGAAGTGTCCGCCGTCATCCAGCGGATGATGGCGAAGAAGCCGGCCGACCGCCCGCGGACGATGGGCGAGGTGATCCGCACACTCGAGGGCTGGCTGGGCGTGCGGAGCAGCGGCCCGCAGGCGCCGCGGGCCGAGCACATCGCCGCCGTCGAGGCGCTCACCGCCACCTTCTTCGCCTCGCCCGCCGCGCACACCCGCGGGCGGCTGGTGAGCGGGTTCGTGTCGGCCGCGGCGGTGGCCGCCGTGCTCCTCCTGTTCTTCGGCAAAGTGCAGTACGCCTTCGGCGTGGCCGGCATGGTGGTGCAAGCCGCCGCCGCCTACTTCGTCATCCACGGGTGGACCCGCAAGTCGTACTTCTTCCGCCGCCTGCGGCGGTTCGCGGCCGGGCTGTCGGTCGGCGACTGGCTGGTGGCGGGCGGCGCCGTCGGGCTGTTCGTCGCGTTCCTGTGGCTGTCGGGGTTGCTGGCCGTGTGGGTCGGGCTGGGGCTGTTCGGCATCGCCGCCGCGGTGGTGATGGCGTGTACCCTCGACCAGAGGCGGGAGGTGGAACGCTACCCGACGCTGACCGAGGCCGACCGCCTGGTGAAAGCCCTGCGGAAGCGGGGGTGGGCGGAGGCGGAGGTGAAGGGGCTGTTCGCCAAGTTCGGCGGGCGGCGGTGGGAGGAGTTCTTTGAAGCGGTGTTCGGGTTCGAGGCGAAGGTGACGACGCGGGCCGAACTGCGGGGCGGGGCGGCCGGTCGCCGGTCCAAGTTCGGGGCGTGGCGGGAGCCGGTCATCACCCTGCTGAATCACATCGAACTGCAACGGCGGAAGGCCCGCGAGCGGCACATGCTCGAAGGCGCCGAGTTCGACCGACTGGTGGCCGCCGGGGTGCCCAAGCGGGTGGCCCGCTCGCGGGCGGAGATCGCCGCCGCCGCGCTGCTCGAACAGGCGAGCGTCATCCGCGAGTCGGCCCTCACCGGCACCGGCCCGGACAGCCCGTCGCAAACGCAGTCCGGCGTCGCCTGCTTCCGCCCGCTGTTGCAGCCGTCCCTTTCCCCCGACGCGCCCGCACACCCCGACCGCTTCGGCTGGCTGTGGGACATCCTGATCGGCAAGCCGGTGCGGGGGGTACTCGCGGCGCTGCTGGTGGCCGCGTGCGGCACGTGGGCGATTCAAAACAACTTGCTGAACGTGTACGGCCGCGGGGAGGCCGAGGTGTTGCCGCTGACGGTGCCGGGCGTGCCGCCCGACTGGACGGCGTGGTGCGACACGGTGAACGCCGGCTGGGGCGGCATCCTGCTGCTGGTGTCGCTGCTGTACCGCGGGCACCGCTCGGCGGCGCTCGCACTGCTCGGCACGGCGGTGGTGGTGGCCGGGCACAAGCTGGGCATCCGCACCGTCCACCCGGTGCAGGACTACCACGTGTCGATGTTCCTGGGCAGCGTGCTGGCGATCCTCGGCTGGCGCCTGGGCCGCCGATAGTACGGACGGCAGACGCTCATTGGTTCCGGCCGACACCCACACCCACGTCCAGAACCATCGTCGCTGGTCCGGAAGAAACAGCGTCAGAGCGTCCGGGCCAATCATTTTCGTTAGGTGTGGTGGGTCGTCGCGGTCGTTGGGTGCGCTCACCACCCTGTTACTCGGAACGCTTCCCACGATCCCAGCTCGATCCGCCCGACAAGAATCCGGCGCTGAGCTGGCCTGCAGTTCCGGCTTTCGCTTGTTCAGCAAAATGTCGGCAGTGCAGGCGGGTTGTAGCGGTCGTGCGGGCGGCGGGTGGCGGAATTGTGCCAGAGATTCCGGTCAACCACTTTCACCCGGAGGGGTCGTACTATGGGATAGTTCGGCACGACCGCCCGAGGCATTCGGACTGGACGCGGCGCACGCCTTCGGGCATAGAGCGTCTCATTGATAGCCCCGCCCGGAGCGGCGGGCAGGAGGACCCGACCGTGAAGAACTTCTTCGCCTTCATCGGCGTGCTGGTGGTGCTGCTCGTCGGCGTGGGCATCTGGCAGGGGTGGTTCAAGTTCGCCGTGAACAGCGATGAGAAAGTGACGGTGGAAATGGAGGGCAAGAAGGCGAAAGAGGACCTCCAGAAGGCCGGAGAGGTGGTGAAGGACAAACTCGAAGACTTGAAGAAGAAGGATGGCGAGACGACGCCGACCACCGACAAGGCCACTCCGACGAGCGGCAAGAAGTTGGTGGACACACCCGGCCCGCTGTTCGGCGGCGGGAGGTAGGTGCTGTTCGTGTTGGAACCGGGAACGGAGTGACCGGGTGTGGTGTTGACCACCCGGTCACTCCGTTCCCGGTTCCAGTCAGGCATCGGCGTAGCGCGCCCGGAGCGCCACCCGCAGGCGGAACGACAGGCCGAGGTTCGGGTACACGAACTGCCGCAGGGCGGTCAGGTGGCGGGATTCCACCACCGCCCGCACGCCGTCGTCGCCGACCGGGTTGTTACTCACGTCCAGTACGGCCAGCCGGCCGAGGTGCGGCGATTGCGCCAGCGCCCGCAGGCCGTCATCGCTGATGTCGTTCGCCGCCAGCTTCAACACCCGCAGGCCGTGGAGCACGTGCGCGTTCGCCAGCAGTGTGATGCCGGCATCGCGGACGCGGTTGTGGCTCAGGTCGAGTTCCCGCACGTCACACGCGGTCGTCCGCAACATCACCCGCAGGCCGTCGGCGGTCAGGCCGTTGTTCCGCAGGTCGAGGATCGGCACGCGGAGCAGGGCGGTGTGCTCGGGCAGCGGGTCGCGCTGGTAGCTCCACAGGCGGTTGCCCGACAGCCCGAGGCGGTGCAGCTTCGGCAAACGGGACGACTGCACCAGCCGCTCCACCGCCGCCGCGCTCAGCATGTTGTCGGCCAACTCCAGCCGCCGCAACTCCGGCCACGTGGCCCGCTCCGCCGCGTACCGCACGCCGTGTCCGTCGATGTGGTTCACCGCCAAATCGAGGTCTTCGAGAGCGGCCAAGTGCGGCGAGTCGGCGAGGCGTTGCAGGCCGTCGCACCCGATCTCGTTGCGGCCCAAATCCAGGCGACGGAGGGCCGCGAGGTGCGCACACTCCGCCACCGCCGCGGCGAGCGGCTCGCCCTGGTGCTGGGCGAACACCGTCAGCCCGGCCAGCCGGCGGAGGTGGGGTGACGCGAACACGGCGTCGTGGTGGCCGCCCAGATCGAGCAGGTGCAAATCGCGGACGGGGGCGCGGGCGAACAGGTCGTCGGCGTGGGCGCGGAACTGACGGGCGGTCTGGTTGACGGTGTGAACGAATCCGCGGCGGAAGACGGGGGCGGTGGCGACGCCGGCGAGCGGGGCGGACCAGTCGGCGACATGAGCGGCAATCAACCGGGTTTCGGTGTCGGCGAGGGCGGTGCGGCGGCGGTCGCCGGCCGGCAACTTGGCGAGCGCCAGTTGGGCGCGGATGAAGTCCGCCCGCGGGTGGTCGCCCAGGTCGTCCAGCCAGTCGGCGTACACCAGCCGCGGGCCGTCGTCGTCCGGCCGGGCGATTACCTGGGCGAGCAGTCCGAGGGGAAGGTTCATC
>JANNVG010001339.1:0-1829 GCA_031414395.1 Fimbriiglobus sp. | reverse complement strand
TAGGTGATGTTCGAGTCCACCTTGCCGTCCGAGCTGCGGTGCGTGCGGGCGGTGAAGAACGACTCCGTCCGCTCCTGGTACATCGAGTTGGCCATGAAGTTCCCCAGGCCCGTCTGCCCGACGTTGATCGTCGGCCCGTTGTACTGCCACGACAGGTTCGGCTTGGACGGGTCGTCGAACGGCAGCACGCTCGGCGGCGTCGGCCCGACCATCATGGTGGTGAACGCCCAATTGGCGTCCGGCGCCACGTCCGTGCCGGTCACGAAACCGTTGAAGTCGTAGATGGTGAAGTAGTCACCGGTCTTCAACTGGCTGTCCGTCGGCAGCACGATGGCGTACTGCCAGCGGAAGTTGCCGCCGTCCGGGAACACCGTCACGCTCGTCGGCAACAGGCCGGCGGAGGCCGAGCCGCCGCCCAGGATCAGAAGCCCCACGGCCGCGAGCGGGGCCAGCCATTTCAAACGGGTCACGTGCAACCCTCCTTGTTGTGTCGCCGGCTGTGCCGGCCGGTCATGCCAAGCGGCGAACGCATTACCGCCGTTCGACAGCGGGCCATAGTGCCCACATTTGAAAAACGTGTCAACCGCGACTGCCCCCCGCCCAACCCCCGCCGTCTCGCCTGATTTTCCAGTCTGTCGGATCGCCCGACACCGTGCGCGGGGGGGGAAATTCGGGCCACCACGGGTGGCCGACTTTCGCCGAGAGTCGGACTGGGGCGATGCCGGAGTCACGAACGTGGAGTTGGTGAAAGCCGTCACACGCTCCACGCCGGATTCCCAGGTGTCGCCCCCACTCCGACTCTCGGCGAGAGTCGGCCACCCGTTCCGAGACCTACTTTTCGGCCGCCGCTTCCGTGTACTCGCTGCGGTACGTGAACTTGGTGCCGTCCCCGCGGTGGTTGGCCACCTCCTTCGTCACCGTCAGCTTGGCCCCGTGGTAGCGGCCGGTCTTGGTGTTGAAGAACACGTCCCCTTCCCACAGCACCGGGGCGAGGGCGGGCACCACCGCCGGGTCGCCCGGCAGGTCTTTTACGGCCGTCGTCACGCCCACCACCGCGTAGGCGTCTTTCATGCCGCGGTAGGTGTACGTCTGGGTGGCGTCGAACTTCTCGCCGGCGCCCACCGGCGGGGGCAGCTTGAGCACGAACGCCCGCTCCCACGTGCCGTTCACGTCGGGCATCTTGGCCGGCCACACCAACCGGAACGGCAGCTCCGCGTCCAGCCGCTCGGCCGCCGCCTTCTGGTCCGATTTCGCGTCCAGCACTTTGCCAGTCGTGTCCACCGTGAGCGTGAACACCGGCTTGTTCAGGAAGGGCATCCCCTTGGCGTCGTCCGGGTCGGCGGAGTCGATCACGCGGTTCACCGGCTTGCGGTCGCCGACGGTCTGCGTCACCTCCTGCCGCAGGGCGGCGACGGTCATTTCCAGGGTGGCCGAGCCGTCCTTGCCGACGGCCTTCACCGCCCATTGTTTCGTGCTGGTCAAGGCCGTGACGGTTTTCACCGCCGTCGGCTTCTTCGCCCCCTCGTCGAGCACCAGTTCTTCGACGGTGGTGTTCTGACTCACCTTGTAAGTGAGGGTGTCACCGGCCGCCCACACGAACTTGGGCGGGTCGGCGGCGGGGGCGAGTGCGGCGGACAGAAGCAGTGTGAACCAGGCGCGTGCCACGGCCGGCCCTCCGGTGACTGAGGGCCGGGGAATAGCGTCGGCGGAGCGAAGGGGGAAGGTGAGGTGCGAGTTGAAGACCTCACCCCCCAGGGCCATTCCGTTGTCGGGGTGTGCCACGAGCCGCGACCGCCAGGGAGCGGGACATGCGTTGGGTCCGTCTCCGC
>JANNVG010001338.1:0-7656 GCA_031414395.1 Fimbriiglobus sp. | reverse complement strand
GAGTATCCCGGTCGCCGCCGTTTCTGTCAGCGAATGTGCGAAATAGTTGGAAGTGATGTCTTGCTGTAGCCGGGGTCTGTGAGGCCGGTCGGACCGGGGTCACAGTCCCCGGCTACAGCCGGCAATAGAGTCGTCCGACTGGGTCTGTTGTAGCCGGCCTCTGTGAGGCCGGTCGGACCGGGGTCACAGACCCCGGCTACAGCCACCTGGTCTGACGGACGGCTTCCGTCCGGCGACCCACGGAATCCCGCCGCGTGGGTCGCCGGAGCGATGCGCTCCGGGCCGACCCACCCTACATGGAGCGGTCAATCAATCAGCCCGGCCAGTTCGGTCCGCAAGTGCCGCAGCACGCGCGACTTGGCCAGGTACACGGCGTTCACACTGATGCCCAACTCCGCCGCCACCTCGTCGGCCGGTCGGCCCTTCAACAGGTACTCGACGCACGCCCGCCAGGTGATCGGCTCGAAGTCCGCTTCGGCGATCTGGAGCGCCCGCCGCACGAGGTGCTCGCGGTGTTCGGCCTCGTCCAAATACACGCCGGGGTCGGTGTCGGCGACGTGGTCCAGTTGGCCGTTCGCCTTCGGCCCGCGGGCCGCCTTCCGCTGGTGCTTCCGCCACACGTTCAGCAGCACCGTCTTGAGCCACGCGCGGAAGCTGCCGGTCGGGTCGTACTTGAACGTGCCGAAGTTTTGCACCAGCAGCACGAGCACGTCTTGGGTGAAGTCGGCGGCGTCGGCCTCGCACAGCCCGAGCCGGCGGCTCCACCGCAGGAGCAGGGGGGTGTACAGGACGACGAACCGATCCCACGCGGCGGCGTCGCGTCCGGCGGCGAGGCGGGCGAGAAGGCTGGGGGAGGTGGAGTTCATCGCGCCGCCGGTGGAGAGTTCGACGTGGCGGCCGATTCGGGCCGAACGCCGACGCTCGGACCAGCGTACACTCGGAATCGCACCGGGGCCAGTGGCGACACCGCGCTTCACGCCACCGACGGGCGTTTGCCGTCGGTTGGCGGGTCGGTAAGATGCCGCCCGGTGCCCGCGTGCCGGAAGGGTGGCAGAGTGGTCGATCGCAACCGCCTTGAAAGCGGTCAACGGGTCAAACCGTTCGAGGGTTCGAATCCCTCCCCTTCCGCTCGTCAGATGTCGCACTCCGGCCGCCCACAAATCACCCCCCGCGTCGGCCCGCGGTGTAAGATATTGTTGAACAACCCGGTGCTGTGGGTTCACCCTCCGCCACACTAAAAACAAGGGAGACGGCCATGACCGCCGTACTCGACGACATCTCCGCCGAAATCCTCGACCTGAAGCAGCAGATCGGCGCCACCATCCTCGCCCACTACTACCAGGAGGGCGAGATTCAGGAGCTGGCCGACATCACCGGCGACAGCCTGAAGCTGGCCCGCGAAGCGACCAAGGTGGACACCCCCGTCATCGTCTTCTGCGGGGTGCTGTTCATGGCCGAGACGGCCAAGATGCTCAACCCGTCGAAGACGGTCCTGCTGCCCGACCTGACCGCCGGCTGCTCGCTCGTCGATTCCTGCCCGCCGGAGAAGCTGGCACGCTATCAGGAGATGCTCCGCGAGAACGGGCGGAAGTTCCAGACCGTCACTTACATCAACAGCTCCGCAAAGGTGAAGGCCCTCTCCGACTGGATCGTGACGAGCGGGAACGCCGAGGATGTGGTGCGGAACCGCGTGCCGGCCGACTGCGAAATCCTGTTCGCCCCCGACAAGCACCTGGGCCGTTACCTGCAAGAGGTGACCGGCCGCAACATGATCCTGTGGGACGGCTCGTGCATGGTCCACGAGATCTTCAGCGTGCACGACCTGGTGCGGATGAAGGCGAAGCACCCGACCGGCCAGGTGATCGCCCACCCGGAGTGCCCGAAGCTGATCCTCGAACACGCCGACTTCATCGGCGGCACGGAGGCGATGATCAAGCACGTGGGGGCGGTGGCGGAGCCGACCACGTTCATCGTGGCCACCGAGCCGAACATGATGTGGCAGTTGGAGAACCGCTTCAAGCAGCACAAGTACGTCGGCGTGCCGGGCATCACGTGCGCGTGCAACAAGTGCCCGCACATGGCCAAAAACACGCTCGAAAAGATCCGCGACTGCATGAAGTACGGCACGCCGGAGATCGTGTGGCAGCCGGAGTTCGACAAGGCCAAAGAGGTGCTGGCCCGCAGCCTGCTGAACCCGCCGGTGGCGGCGGCCGTCTCCCACCCGCACGGGGATTGAAGTCATGGGCAAGATGAAACCGAACAAGCCGAAGAAACCGAAGCCGAAGAACGATCGTGTGGAAACCGTTAGCATCGGGGACAAGGAACTCCGCATCGACATCCTGACTTTGGAGGGGGCGGCCGAATTTCTGGGAGTGTCAGCGGACAAGCTGTGCGCCGACGCCGAGAGCCGGCGCGTGCCGGGTCAGTTTGTCGCCGGTGAGTGGCGGTTCACCAAGCAGGCCCTCTTCCACTGGCTGACATCCCCACTCACATTCCGATCCTCCGACCTGGGGCCGCCGGTGGGTATGGAGCGGATCGTCAAGTCGATGCCGGGTCGAAGGAAGTTGGCCGATCTGCCGATGCCGGACATCACCGAGCAGGAGTATGCGGCGTACCGCGCGACCCTCGACGCCCAAAGTGATGAGGTGGACCGGCTCACCAAATCCGGCAAGTATGCGGAGGACGAATGATCTACCTCCTCGACACCGACACGTTCAGCGACGCCACCTTTCGAGCACGGGGGCTTCGTGAGCGGATCGACCGCGAGCGTCAAGCCCACGAAGTGGTTGTCAGCGTCCTCACCTTGCTGGACTCGTACAGCGGATGGTACGCCCGGATCGTGACGGCCACCGACAAGAGCGAAGCGCTCCGATGGTTTGAGAAGTTGCAGCAGTCTCAGGATTTCTTCGCCGAGTTCGACATCCTGTCGTTCGACGAGCGGGCCGGCGACCACTTCGAGCGACTGCGACGGGACAAGAAGGCCAAGAAAGCCGGGAGGAAGGACTTGCTCATCGGCTGCATCGCTCTGGCTCACGACGCGACTCTGGTGACCCGGAACCGGAAGGACTTCCAGCTCATTCCCGGACTGATCATCGAAGACTGGTCCGCTTGAGGATTGCCTGCGATGCCGACGAGGTTTAACGTCCCGAAAACCTGCGACAAGCCGGTCGTCCCGCCGCTGTGGACGCCCGAAATCGAAGCCGAGTGCGAGCGGGTGATCGCCGCCATCTACGCCGCCCGGCGGCAACTCGGCACTGTGGGGGACAACTACCCTGATACAGACAGCACATCCGCGGATGATTGAGGGGCTACGAATGGTGACGAGTAATCGCTTCAGACGGATCGTATTCGCCGTCGGGGGGTTCGCGGTGTCGCTCGTGGTGGGATTCTTCGTTGTGCGGACGGCGGTTCAGATCGCATTCCCTCAACGCCCTCATACCGAAGCATACGAGGGGTTTGGGGACGCGATGTTAGCGGTTTACAGCTTCGTTTACGGGATGGCGGCCTGGGCGTTCGTATCGCTGGCCATTGCCATCTGGATTGTTACTGTCAAAATCACAGCAGCCACGACCGTCAGCCCGCCATCGCCTGCTGGAAGGCCGCCACGCCGGCGCCGACGGTCAGCTTGAACCCGCCCTTCGCCAGCGTCAGTTCCAGTGCGGCAATCGCGCCGAGCACGTCGAACGCATCGACGTACCCCATGTGACTGAGACGCCAGATCTTCCCCTTCATGTCGTCCTGACCGTCGGCCAGCTTGAAGCCGTGCGCCTTCTCCATCGCCTTGAGAGTGCCGCTGCCGTCCACGCCCGACGGCACGGTGATGACCGTGAGCGCGCTGTTCGGCCGCTCGGCGAACACCACCAACCCGAGCGCCGCCACCGCCGCCCGTGTCGCGGCGGCGACCTTCGTGTGTCTCGCCCACAGCGCGTCCATGCCCTCGACCTTCATCCGCTTCAGGCTCACGAGTTGCGCCTTGATGAGCGTGTTCGCCGGCGTGAACGGCGTGTCCGATTCACCCCACTTCGCCAGCGCCCGCCGCAGGTCGAAGTAGAACCCCCGCACCGGCGTGGCGTCCATCTTCGCCTTCGCCTTCGCGTTCACGCTCACATACGCCAACCCCGGCGGCAGCATGAACGCCTTCTGCGACCCGCTCACCACCACGTCCACGCCCCACGCATCGGTTCGGCACTCCATCGCGCCCAGCCCGCTGATGCCGTCCACCACCAGCACGGCGGGAGTGTTGGCACTCAGCTTGGCGAACGCTTCCACGTCGTGGCCGACACCGGTACTGGTCTCGCTCAGCGTGCAGAACACCGCCCCGGCGTCCGGGTGTTCGTTCAGCGCCGTCGCCAGCATGTCGGGCGTGATGGCCTTGCCGTAGGGCACGCTGACGATGTGCGTGTTCGCGGCGTGGGCTTTCAGAATGCTCTTCCAACGCTCGCCCCACCGCCCGGCCGAAAGCAGAATCGCCTTCTCGCCCGGCGCGAGCAGACTCGTGACGGCTGACTCCATGCCGCCGGTGCCGCTGCTCGTGAGCGTGACCACGGGGTTCTTCGTTTGAAACACTTCTTGAAGCAGTTCCGACACTTCCTTCAGGATGGCTTTCGCTTCAGACGAGCGGTGGTAGCCGACCGGCTTGGCCAGTTCGAGGAGCGTCTCTTCGGGCACAGGCGTCGGGCCGGGGGTGAACAGGCGGGTCTTCATCGCGGGAGCGGTTCCGGAGGGCGGAGAGGAAGGGGATGTTTTAGAAGGGTGGGATGCGGGATGCGAGGTTCGAGAGTTACGAGATGGCTTCGGGCGGCTTGCCAGTCAACTCCGGCGCCAGCCGGGTTCGCAGTTCCGACAGGAACGCACACAGGCCGTTCTCCACACCGCGCTGGTCGAGGAGGACGAACGGCACATGAAGACAGGCGGTCTCCCGCTCCTTGTGGTCCTGCGTCAGCGCAGCGAGCACCCGTTTCGCGCTCCGTTTGTCGTTGGCCTCATCGTGCTTGGCGGTCAGTTCATGAGACTGAGTGCGGAAGTCGAACCCGACCTCTTGGCGAAGGGCGGCGATCCGCTGTGTCTCCGCGTCGTCCACCGGCTCGAACCCGGCGATGTGCCAGCACTCACGCTTGGTGTGAGCCAACCCGACCACGATGGGCAAGTCGTTCGGCTGCTCGTAATCCCGCGCCTGGTGGAAGCCTTCCAACCGCGTGAGGTCGTTGTCCGAGTCGGCCACCATGATGATCGCGTCCACCGGGTCGGGTGACGCGGCAAGTACACGGATAGCGCGTAACGAATTCTGTGAGTACGGATGGCGCGGCTGGGTGGTGCGGAAAGTCGCCACGATGCCGAGTTGCCTGGCGTGGTCCTTCACGTCCGTCCACACCAGGTGCGAGTCCACCGCCCGGTAGCCGCGCCACACGACGTAATCGGGCAACGACTCCCGCTCGATCCATGTGGCCGAGTCGAGGATGAGCCGTTCGGCCAGTGTCGTGACGGTGATGCGGTCGGCGTCGGCCTCGCACACCAGGGCGATGGAGAGGGTCATGACACCGGCTGGAGTGCGGGTTTGGTTTTCGTCGCCCACTCTTCGTAGAAGGTGCTCCAGAACTCGCCCGGCGACATGGCGTCCTTCCAGCGGTCGAAGTCGGGGTGGTCTTCCAGCCGGGCGATGACCGCCGACCCGTCGTCCCGCAGGCTCGACACCCGCACCTCGTTCCAGCTCAGCCGGTCGAGGATGTACGGTGAGTGCGAGGTGGCGATGATCTGCAGGTCGGGGATTTCGTCGAGCAGCTTGTGCAGCAACTCGACGAGCGTGAGTTGGGCCTTCGGGTGGAACCCGTGGTCGATGTCGTCGATGAGCAGCGTCTTCGGCCGCTGCGGGTCGAGGATCTTGACGATCAGCCCGAGGGCGTACAGCGTGCCGTCAGACATGGCCGAGGCGGGAACGCCTTTGCGGCCGGGGAGGTCGAAGAGCAGGCCTTCGCCCAACGGCCCGCTGCCTCCGACTTTCAGGCGTGTAACGCGCACCCCTTGCACCCGCTCGACAACTTTCCGGAGCATACTCACGGCTTGCGTGAACCGCGGCTCATCTTCGTTCTTGAAGTACGACATCAGTGACGCCAAGCCTGAGCCATCAGGCTTGAGAGTCGGTGGTGTCTGTTCAGTCATGGACGCGGCGGCAAGTTTCGTGGGGTGCAGTTGGATCAATTCAGCGGGGCCGAACTCTAAACCGGGATGTGCGAAGAACTGACTCTTCGCGGTCGTCTCCCCCAGAAAACGCTCGATGGTCGGTCGTTGCGTACCGGGATACATGCGGAATCGAAATCCGGAATCACCGTCCTCGATCTGCGTAGCCACCTCAATGAGTTGTGGTTCTGCATCGCCGCTGTGCGTCTCCCCAATCAATCGCCCTACTTCTGCCGAAGCGGTTTCCAAATGAGTCGAGTTGGTTGCCATCTGGCACAGCCAATAGATCCCCCGCAGCACGCTCGTCTTGCCGCTGCCGTTCGGGCCGACCAGCACCGTCAACCGGCTGTCGAACGTGACCTCCACGTCCCGCAGGGCCTTGAAGTTCTGGAACTTGGCGCGGTGGATCATCGGCTCGGCTCGTGGCGGTTGCTCGGAGTTTAGTTTAGCGGGTCAGGTCGGGGCGCGATATCGGCGGACTGTGACAACCACGTTACTCGCGCTCTCACGCCTGCCGTGTTGAATACACACCACTCCCCGAGGGCCGCGTCATGCGCTCCGCCGTCGTTCTCCTGCTGCTCGCCACTCCGCTGTTCGCCGCCGACCCGCCCGCCACGGTGAAAGTCGCCGCGGTGCAGTGTTCGTCCGACCTGGGCGACACTGCCGGCAACACCAAGAAACTGACCAAGCTGGTGAAGGAGGCCGCCAAGAACGGGGCGAAGATCGTCGTTCTGCCGGAAACATCCATCACCGGATACCTGTCGCAAGACCTGAAAACAAACTGGCACCTGAAGGGCTGGCCCATCGAGAAGCAGTTCGCGGGCAAAGACCCGGCCGCCCACGCCGAGACGATGGACGGCCAGAGTGTGAAGCACTTCGCGGCACTGGCGAAGGAACTCGACATCTACCTGACCATCCCGTTCCTGGAGGTGGAGCCGGCCAAGAAGAAGGGCAACGACCCGAAGTACTTCAACACCGTCTGCCTGGCGAACCCGAAGGGCGAGGTGGTGGCCCACTACCGCAAGTTGACCCCGTGGCCGCACCCGGAGAAGTCGTGGGCGACCGCCGGCGACCGCGGGGTGCAGACCTACGACACCGAGTACGGTACTGTCGGGTTGGGCATCTGTTTCGACATCCACACCATTCTGGAGAAGTACGAGAAGCACGCCCTGTGGGCACTGCTCTACCCGATCGCGTGGGTGGACACCGAACACCCGGCCGAGTGGTTCCTGCACAAGCTGCCGGAGCGGGTGAAGCCGTTCAAAGTGCACCTGATCGGCGCGAACTGGAGCGTGGATGAGAAGCAGGAGTGGCGGGGGTACGGGTTCAGCGAGATCATCTCGAACGAGGGCAAGGTGGTGGCGGCGGCGAAGTCGCTGTATGGGAGCGAGATCGTGTACGCCGAGTTGCCCTCGTTCGAGATGATCTCGCTGAACCCGTACCCCCGCCACTCCTGCTTCTCATCCACGCTCCAGTTCGCGC
>JANNVG010001337.1:0-3885 GCA_031414395.1 Fimbriiglobus sp. | reverse complement strand
CGGCGGGGGTCGCCGGCGAATCGCCGGCTCGCCCGCCCTACTTTCTTTGCGAGGCGATCATGACAACCCCTCGCGTGGCACTGGTCACGGGCAGCGGCAAGCGGCGGGTCGGGTCGGCGGTGGCCGACGCCCTCGCCCGCCGCGGGTACGCCGTCGCCGTTCACTTCCGCACGTCCGAAGTCGAGGCCGAAGAGACCGCCGTTCGCCTGCGCACCCACGGCGGCGAAGTGTCTACGTTTCAGGCCGACTTGTCCGACGAAGTGGCGGTGCGGCGACTGGTGGCGGAGGTGTTCGCCCGGTTCGGTCGCATCGACGTGCTGGTGAACTGTGCCGCCATCTGGCAGAGCAAGCCGCTCGAAGACGTGACCGCCGCCGACGTGAAAGCCCACTTCGACACCAACGCCCTCGGCACGTTCCTCATGTGTCAGCAGGTGGGGTTAGCGATGGTGAAGCAGTCCGACGGCGGCGTCATCATCAACATCGGCGACTGGGCCGAGGTGCGGCCGTACAAGAACTACGCCGCGTACTTCCCGAGCAAGGGGGCGGTGACGGCGATCACGAAGACGCTCGCGGTGGAGCTGGGCACGCGGAACCCGAAAGTGCGGGTGAACCAGATCTCGCCCGGCCCGGTGATGCTGCCGCCCGACCTGCCCGAAGCCGAGAAGCGGCAGGCCATCGACGCCACTCTGGTGAAGCGGGAGGGCAGCCCGGAGCACATCGCCGCGGCCGTGCTGTCGCTGGTGGAGAACGACTTCGTCACGGGCGTGGTGCTGCCGGTGGACGGCGGGCGGAGCGTGTACGCGCCGGAGTGAACGGCCATGTTCGGAGCGGGTGGCCGACTCTCGCCGAGAGTCGGACGGGGGCCTTCGCCTGGCAAGCCCGCGTGGAGCGGGTGAATGCCGCCACTGGCCTCACGGGTGACACGCTCGCTACGTCCCCACGCCGACTCTCGGCGAGAGTCGGCCACCCGTGCCGAATCCGATCGCCCCATGCCCCTTCGCGTGCTGTCGCCCGGTCTGTTCTCGCTGCCGGTGGGCGTCGCTCGCCCCGGCCGGCGGGCGCTCGGCCTCCCCCCCGGCGGCCCCGCCGACGTGTCCGCCTTCATGCTCGGCAACGCCCTCGTCGGCAACGACCCACGCACTCCCGCAATTGAACTCACCCTCCTCGGGCCGACCCTTCAAGCCGACGCCGACACCGGGTGCGTGGTGTTCGGCGCGCCGTTCGAGATCACCCGCGACGGCGAGCCGGTCGAACCCAACCACACGTTCACGCTGAGAGCGGGGCAGGTGCTGAAGATCGGCGGCACGCCGAGCGGGTGCCGGGCGTACCTGTGCGTGCCGGGCGGGTTCACGCTGCCCGCGGTGCCGACACCGCTAACCGCCGGCGACGTGCTGGCGTGCGCCGAGAGCCGCGTGCGCGGGCGGGCGATGGCTGGTTCGAGACCTCACCCCCCGGCCCCCTGTCCATCATGGAGAGGGGGTGTTCAAGATGGAACCGGGAACGCAGTGACCGGGTTGGACATCTCTCACCCGGTCACTGCGTTCCCGGTTCCAACAAGCCATCCCCCCACCCTCCGCGCCCTGCCCGGCCCGCAACGCGACTGGTTCCCCGACGACGCCTTCTTCACCCGCACCTGGACCGTCGGCGAGGCGAGCAACCGCATGGGTATGCGGTTGGTCGGCGAGCCGATCCCGAAGCGCGCCGGCGAGTTGGTGTCGGAGCCGGTCGCGGCCGGGGCGGTGCAGGTGACGCACGACGGCCGGCCGATCATCCTCGGCGTGGACGGCCAGACCATCGGCGGCTATCCGAAGGTGGCTCATGTGGTGCGGGCGGATTTGGACCGCGTCGGCCAACTGCGACCGGGCACGTCGGTGCGGTTCGTGCTGGTGACCGCGGACGAGGCGGAAGCGTTAAACCGGGCAAAGTGGGACGAGTTGAACCGATGGTTCGGGCGGTTGTCGGCCGCGGGGGTCGCGGAGTTGAGGAAATCTTAACCCGCCGGCGCAAGACGCGATTCCCCCGCCGATTGTTAATTGGTGGCAACACCTCCGCCGCACGGCGGACACCCCCAGAGGATACCTCTCATGACTGGCAAACTGGCAATCGGCGGGCTGGTGGCGGTGGCGGTGATGGCCCTGTCGACGAGCACGGCGAGCGCGCAATACGTGGTGCGGCACGGCAACCACTACCACAACGTCAGCCCCGCCTACGGGCACAACTACGGGTATCAGCCGGTGTACCAACAGCCGGTGTACCGGTCGGTGTACCAACAGCCGGTGTATCAGTCGGCGTACAACTCCGGCTTCGGGTGGAACCAGCCGTCGTACGGCGGGTACAACAGCGGGTTCGGGTACGGCAACCAGTTCAACAACGGGTATGGCGGCGGGTACGGCAACCAGTTCAACAACGGGTACCGCGGTGGCTACGGCGGCGGGTACGGCGGCGGCCGTCAGTCGTTCGGGCTGAGCTTCAACTTCATTCGCTAAGTGCGGATGAGTGGTGATCGGGTGGGTTGAACACCGAGAGCGGCCCGGTTTATCCCGGCCGCTCTCGGCGTTTCGGCTCACCACCCTTTCGTCTTCGTCTTCACCCGCACCAGTTGCTTGTCGGCCGTGATGTAAAGCGTGGAGCCGTCGTCGCCCCAGCCGACGTTGGCGGTCGGCACGCCGGTGGCCAGCGTGCCCAGGTGCTTGCCGCCCTTGTCGAACACGAACACCCCGCCCGGCCCGGTGGCGAACACGTTCCCCGCCTTGTCCACCTTCAGGCCGTCCGGCAGGCCGGGATTCTTCGCCTTCCCGTCCTTGTCCTTCTCCTTCACCAGCGCGGTGGTGTCGAAGAACTCTTTGCCCTTGTCCAGCGTGCCGTCGGCCTTCACCGGGAAGGCCATCCAGTTGGCCTTGTCCGGGTCCGAGTTGGCCACGTACAGGGTCTTCTCGTCCGGGCTGAAGGCGATGCCGTTCGGCCGGCTCATCTCGCGCGTCAGCAGGGTCAACTCGCCCTTTGGCGTCAGGCGGTACACGCCCTGGAAGTCCAGCTCCTTGCCCTTGTCCTTCATCTGGTCGGGCAGGCCGTAGGGCGGGTCGGTGAAGTACAGGTCGCCGTTCGATTTGTAGGCCAGGTCGTTCGGGCTGTTCAGCCGCTTGCCGTCGTACTTGTCGGCCAGGGTGACGAACTTGCCGTCCTCCAGCCGGGACACCCGCCGGTCGCCGTGCTGACACAAAATCAGCTTGCCGTCCTTGTCCAGGGCCAGCCCGTTCGAGCCGGGTTCCTTGCCGGTGAACTTGTCCTTGCCGGTGTACCCGCTCGGCTTCAGGAACTCCTTCAGCCCGTCCTTCTCGCTCCACTTCCAGATCATGTTTTTGGGGATGTCGCAGAACAGCAGGTGCCCGCCGGCCTTGTCCTTCACCCACACCGGCCCTTCGCTCCAGTCGAACCCGCCGGCCAGGATCTCGATGACGGCGTCCTTCGGGATGAGGTCATCGAGCTTGGCGTCCTTGCGGTCGATGGTGCCGAGGGTCATCGGCTTTTTGTCGTCGGCGACGGCCGAGCCGAGGGCGAGGGCGGCCAACAGGCCGGCGAGTGCGAACCGGACAGGCGACATGGGGGAGGCTCCGAGAAGCGCCGCGGGGGTCGGGGGGTGGGGTGGGAGATTCGCGCGCGGGCTGTGGGTACTGTACCGTCGGCGGCAAGTGGTACAAGCGGGGGAAGTGCAGACCTCACGTTCGAACCCAGGGCGTTGCCCTGGGCTGAGGGAGTGCGGGCCATCGGCCCATATTTGTGGGCGCGAAGGGCCAAGCAGCCAATGCCCCAACGGCCGGCCTCCCACAGCCCAGCGCAACGCCCAGGGTTAGAACGAGAGTACTGCACTTCCCCCGCGTTTACCAC
>JANNVG010001336.1:0-13860 GCA_031414395.1 Fimbriiglobus sp. | reverse complement strand
GCCGCGACACCCGGCACAGGTACTCGGCCGGGTCGAGTGTCACCCCGCCGTCACCTGCCATCACCCCGTCCCACCCCTTGAGCAGCCGCAGCATCACCGACTGAATCACGTCGTCCGTCTCCTCGAACGCGGCCACCCGCGGGAAGCCGACACGGAGGGTGCGGCTGGCCAGACGCCGGAGGCGGTCGGTGGTGCGGGCGAGCAGGTCGTCACGGGCGGCGGGGTCGCCGGAGACGAGGCGGTCGAGGGCGGCACCGATCTGGACCGTCGAGCCGTCAGTCATGGGCGAGTCCGATGGGTGGGAAAATTCTGCGGAACCGTCGGGAATCGGGTAGCGTTTCGGCCGGGACCACTCGCACTGGCGGGTACACGGGGCGACGATCGGCCCGGAACCCGGAGGTGTGGGTATGAGCGGGACAACGACGGGCGAGCTTCGTGGCGGTCAACTCCGCACCCGCGACGTGTGGGCGCTGGGCGTCGGCATCGTGGTGTGCGGGCAGTACTTCGGCTGGAACCTGGGGCTGCTCGGCGGCGGGCCGGGCGGCATGGCGGTGGCCTCGCTGATCGTGTGCCTGCTGTTCCTGGTGTGGGTGCTGGCCCTTTCCGAACTGGCTGTCGCCCTGCCGCGGGCCGGTGGGCCGCTCGACTACGGGCAGCGGGCGGGCGGGCCGTGGCTCGGGTTCGTGATGGCCTGGTCGATGCTCGTCGAATGTCTGTTCGGCACCATCGCCACTGCCCTGGCCGCGGCGTGGTACGTCGCCTTCCTGTTCAACCCGGACCAGCCCGACCCGGCGGTGGTGGTGTGGGCCGGGCTGGGTACGGTGGCGGTCTTCTTCGGCCTCCAGGCGTGGGGGGTGAAGGAGCAGTCGCGGGCGCTCACGCTCATGACCGTCGCCGCCATCGTCGCGCTGGTGGTGTACTGGCTGGTGGCCGGGTCGAACTTCTCCTGGGATCGGGCGTGGCCGCACCCCGACCCGCTGGCCGGCAAAGGGTGGCGGCGGGTGCTCGACGCACTGCCCTACGCCCTCTGGTGGCTGATCATCGTCGAAGGGGCGGCGCTGGCAGCGGAGGAGACCCACCAGCCCCACCGCGCCATCCCCCGCGGGCTGGTGGTCGCCGTCCTCACCACCGTCGGCATGGTCGCACTGACCCTGACGCTCACCGCCGGGGCGGTGCCGTGGGAGACGGTGACGGGCGACTACCCGCTGGCGAAGGTGGTGCGGGACGTGACCGGCGGGGGGTGGGTGGCGGTGGGGTTCGGGGCGATGGCACTCTTCGGGCTGCTGGCCAGCTACCACGGGCTGCTGTACGGCACCAGCCGGCAGGCGTTCGCCCTCGGCCGGGCGGGGCACCTGCCGGCGTGGCTGGGCGGGGTTCACACCACCCGCCGCACCCCACTGCCGGCGCTGATCGTGAGCAGCGGGGTGGCGGCCGTCGCGGTGGTGGCGAGCGTGTGGTTCAAGGACGCCATCATGGTGGCGATCCTGGTGGCGGGGCTGGCATCGCTGGTCTGGTACGTCCTGGCGATGGTCTGCCTGCTCCGCCTGCGGCGGCGGGAACCCGCCCTGTCCCACGCCTACCGCGCTCCCCTCGGTGGGCTGCTGCCGTTCACCGTTATCGTGCTGTCGGTGTTCGCGCTGGTGGTGTACACCGGGATCGATCACGGGCTGGAAGTGCTGGGACTGGCAGTCATTCTGTACCTGCTCGGAATCGGCCTGTTCGCCTTGCGGCGGCGGAAGGGGGAAGGACCGACTGCGGTTCCGGCCGTCGTCGAACATATTCCCCTGCCATCCCCTTCGCCGTGGCTGGATCGGGTGGCGGGCGTCTCGCTGGTGTTGGCACTGGTGGTGGTCGGGTGGATCGGGGCGGCGGCCGTCCTGCCCGACTGGTTCCGCTTCGCGGCGGTCGAGGTCGAGATGGGGGTGAGTGTCGGCGTGCTGTCGGTCGCCCTGGTGTTGGTGTCGGTGGTGGCGGTCGTTCACACCCGCGAGCGGAGGCGGCCGTGACCACAGGCGAACTCGTCGGCCGGTTGCGAGCGATCTGGCGATACCCGGTGAAGTCGATGCAGGGTGAGCGACTCGCCGGCGGGGAGTTCACGCCAACGGGTGTGACGGGCGACCGGCGTTTCGCGGTGATCGATGCCGCCACTGGCAAGGTGGCGAGCGCGAAGAACCCGAGGAAGTGGGGCGGGTTGCTCGCTTGCATCGCCCGCCTGGACGAGGCCGGCCAAGTGCGGATCACCCTGCCGGATGGCGTCGAGGTCCGCGGCGACGATCCCGATGGCGACGCCATGCTCTCGGCCCTGCTCGGCCGGCCGGTGATGCTCCGGACCGCCCATGCGGGTGGACAGATCGAGGTGACGTGGCCGGAGGTGACGGGTCTGCCACTCGCCGGCACCCACACCGAAGAGGTTCTTCCGGTCGGTTCGTTCTGCGACCTCGCCCCGGTTCACCTGCTCACCACCGCCACGCTGGAACAACTGAAGCGAACCCATCCGGCGGGGCAGTTCGAACCCGGTCGGTTCCGGCCGAACCTGTTGGTGGAATCTTCACCGCACACGGCCGGGTTCGACGAAGACGGGTGGGTCGGACGGACGGTCGCGGTCGGCGACACCGTTCGCTTGTGGGTGACGGCCCGCAGTTCCCGCTGCGTGATGACCACCCTCGCCCAGCCCGGTCTTTCCGCCGACGCCGGGGTGCTGCGGGCGGTGGTGGCCGCGAACACCGCTCACGCCGGGGTGTACGCCGAGGTCATCCGGCCGGGTGAAGTGCGTGAGGGGGACGTACTCAAGCTCGAAGGGTGACACTCAGCCGAGTTGCCACACCCTCACTGCACCATCGCTCCCGGCCGACGCCAGCACCCGCCCGTCGCCGCTGAACGCCACGGCGTTCACCTGCCCCGAGTGCCCGCGGAGGGTGCTTTCCACCGCCCCGCTTGCCGAGTCCCACACCTTCACCGTCTGGTCTTCGCTGGCGGTGGCCAGCCATCGGCCGGTCGGGTCGTAGGCGACTTTCAAGACCCGGTCGGTGTGGTCGGTGAGCGTCCGCAGTTCCGCACCCGTTGGCACGTCCCACACCCGCACCGTGCCGTCCCCCCCGGCCGACGCCAACTCCCCGCCGTGCGGGTGGAAGGCGACGCCCAGCACTTTCAAGCTGTGCCCGCGCAGTACGAGTGCCGGTTCTCCCTCCGCTACACCCCACACCCGCACCGTCCAGTCGGTGCTCACCGACGCCACCCGTCCGCCGTCCGCCGACCACGCCACGTCCCAAATCCAGTTCGTGTGCCCGCGGAACACCTTCACTTCGGCGCCGGTCGCCACGTCCCACACCCGCACCGTCCGGTCCCATCCGCACGACGCCAGTTGTCGCCCGTCCGGGCTGAACGCTAACCCGTACACCCGGTCGGTGTGCCCGCGAAGAACGGCCAGCGGCTCGCCGGTTCCGGGGTGCCACAGCCGCACCGTCTTGTCTGCCGAAGCGGACGCCAGCAACGCGCCGTCTGGGGAGTACGCCACCGCCGGCACGAGTGCCGTGTGGCCGGTGACGGTGTGAAGCACCCGGCCGGAGGCGACATCCCAGATGCGGACGGTGCGGTCGTCTCCGCCGGTGGCGAGGCGGGTGCCGTCCGGGCTGAACGCCACCGCCAGCACGGGCGAAGCGTTCTCCCGAAGCACCCGAACCCCGACCGACTCCTCCCCGCCGTCCCAGTCGGCCGACCAGATTGTGGCGGTGCGGTCGTCGCTCACCGCGGCCAGCTTCGTCCCGTCCGGGCTGAACGCCACCGCGTTCACCGCGTCGGCGTGCCGGCGGAGGGTGAGTGCCTCTTGACCGGCGGCCACATCCCACAGGCGAATCGTCTTGTCCCACCCGGCCGAGGCGAGCCGGGTGCCGTCTGCCGAAAATGCCACCGCCCACACCAGCCCCGAGTGTCCGAGGAGGGTCGCGCTCTCCTGGCCGGTGTCCACATCCCAGACTCGGACGCTCCCGTCCCCGCCGGTCGAGGCGATCCACCGGCCGTCCGGGCTGAACGCCACGCACCAGACGAACCCGGTATGCCCGCACAGGCGGAACCGTTCCCGGCCGGTGGCCGTCTCCCACACCCGCACCGTCTGGTCGTAGCTGCCGGAGGCGAGCAACCGCCCGTCCGGGCTGAAGGCGACCGTGTTCACCATGTCCGCGTGCCCGGTGAACACCCGCACCGGCTCGCCGGTCGCCGCGTCCCACAGGCGGACGGTGCCGTCGTCACTGGCGGAAGCGATGAACCGCCCGTCGCGGCTACACTCCACCCCGACCACCACGTCGGTATGCCCGGTGAGCGTGGACACCTCGCCAGACTCAAGGTCCCAAACCCGCACCACCCGGTCCTGGCAGGCGGCTACCAACCTGGTGCCGTCCGCGGTGAACCGGGTGGCGTAAAGCTGTTCGGCGTGCCCGGCGATGGTCCGGACGGTCTCGCCGGTGGTCGCGTCCCAGAATCGAATCGTCTGGTCGTCGCTCACGGTCGCTACGGTGCGGCCGTCCGGGTGGAAGGCGACCCCGTACACCACGTCGGCGTGCCCGCGGAGGGTGAGTGGCCCGCCCCGTCGCAGGGTCGAGAGACACCGCCACTCCCATCCGCGGAGAGTGTTCGGGCAGGCGTCGAGGTGCGGTCCCATGTGCTGAGGTCGGCCCGCCGCCCATTCCCGCTCGGCGAGTGCCACGTTCTTGCGGTACAGGTCGGCTTCCACCCGCCGCCACGCCGAGATCGGCCGGTCCGTCGGCCTCCCGGCGAGGAAGTTCCGCAGGTCGGCCGCGAGGGCGGCGGCGGTCGGATAGCGGTGGGCCGGGTCCTTCTCCAGGCACTTCAGACAGACCGCTTCCAAGTCGGCGGGGATGTCGGGGCGAATGTGTCGCGGCGGGGGCGGATCGGCTTCGGCCACCAGCCGGAGCAACCGGGTGAGCGGTTCGGCGGCGAACGGCACCCGGCCGGCGAGGGCCTGATACAGGATGACGCCGAGAGAGTACACGTCGGCGGGCGGGCCGGCGTCGCGGGTGCGGCCGGTCGCCTGTTCCGGGGCCATGTACGCCGGGGTGCCCATCACCTCGCCGGTGAGCGTGTGCCCTTCGTCGGCGTCGGCCCGCTTCGCCAGCCCGAAATCGGTGATCTTGGGCACACCTTCCGTGGTGAGCAGGACGTTCGCCGGTTTCAGATCGCGGTGTACGACGCCGGCGGTGTGCGCGGCGTGAAGGGCATGGGCGAGCGTTTCGACCAGTCGTGCCGCTTCACCCGGATCGAGCGGGCCGGCGGCGAAGCGGTCAGCGAGACTACCACCGGCGACGTACTCGAGCGCCAGGTACGGACGAGCGGCGTGTTCCCCGGCTTCGAAGATTTGTACCACGTTCGGGTGCTGCAACGCGGCCACGGCGGCGGCCTCGGTGCGGAACCGGGCCAGGTGTCGGGCGTGGGTATGACTGCCGGCCAGAATCATTTTCAGCGCGACGACCCGCCCGAGTCGCCGGTCGCGGGCCTTGTATACCACCCCCATCCCACCGCGGCCGAGCTCGCCCAGGAGTTCGTACCCTGGCGGAAGGTCCGGCGGTCCGGCGAGTGGAGAAGTCGAAGCCGGCCCGTGGGTGGCGTTCGCGTCGGCCGAGCGGTTCAGCTCCCCCAACACTTTCAACACCGCCGCGACCACCGCCGGGTCGTCGGTCAACTCCTTGATCGGCACGTCTTGACCTCGCTCACGGGCCTCCTCCCAAGCCGCCACCACACCGAACACTTGGTCGTCACTCGGCACAGAGTGTCTCCGTCTCGCCCAGTTGACAGGTCGCTGTCGCAGTCTACCAAGATCGACGCGGATCCACTCCACAGTTGGGGGTGGAAAGTCGATAATTCCAGGCGTTTCTACGCAACGGCTGTTGACGGGTGCCAAGGGGACCTTTGACGTGAAAATGCGTTGAAAACGCAGTGGCATGGAGCTTTTCCGAGGATATCGCAGGTCAGACTGGGCGCGAGCCACACGAGTTGTGTTCTCCCCGACTCTCCGATCGTGGCCGAATTGATGCGAGCTCCGACAGCAGCAAGAACGGGCCGGATGTGCCGCGGTACGGGGAGCGCTCGGCACGTACCATTGCGCCCTCTCGCCCATCCACACTCCGGAGACAGCCTTGGTCCACGGTGCATAGGATGTCACCACGTCCCGTTCACCGTGGTGAGGCCGCCGTGACCGACCCGGCCTGCGACACCGGCTGGTTGCACGACCGCGTGAGCCGGTTGCGGGTGGGCGACCGCGCCGCGGCCGACGACCTGCTACGGGCGGTCGGCGGACGGTTCGAACGCCTCGCCCGGCGGATGCTCCGCGGCTACCCGGTGGTGCGTTCCGGGGCCGACACCGGCGACGTGACGCAAGGGGCGGCGCTGCGGCTGGCGAAGGCGCTCACGGCGGTGGCCCCCGCGTCCACCCGCGAGTTCGCCGGCCTCGCCGCGTTGCAGGTCCGCCGCGAACTGATCGACCTCGCCCGCCACCACTCCAGCCGCGGGGGTGCCGCACGGGTGTCCGACCCGGTCACAGCAGACTTCGGTACTGCCGGCGGGGAGTCGCCCGCCGAACTGGAACTGTGGGCCAATTTTCACGCCGCCGTCGATCACCTGCCGGACGACGAGCGAGAGGTGTTCGCCCTGCTCTACTATCACGGGCAGACCCGCGAACAGGCGGCCGTGTTCCTCGGTGTCGCCGAACGCACCGTTTACCGCCGGTGGGCCTCGGCGTGCGCCCGGCTGAGCGAACGGCTCGATGGCCAACTCCCCCAGGGCTGAGCGATGACCCCCAACCCGCCACGGCACGAACCGCCCACTGACGTGCTGGCCGAATGGCTGGCGGCGTGCGAGGCGGCCGGTTGTGACATCTCACCCGCGAAGTTCTGCCGAGACCGGCCGGAACTGGTGACGGAGTTGGAACGCCGCATTCGTGCGGTCGAGCAGATCGAGGCGCTGATGCCGAAGGACAGTGACACCGGCGACCGCCCGTCGGCGGAAACGGTGGCGCGGGTGGAGCAGTCGGCCGACACGCCGCTGACCGATGCCCCGCCTGGGTACGACATCCAGTGTGAACTCGGCCGCGGCGGGATGGGCGTGGTGTACAAAGCCCGCAACCGGGCGCTCAACCGCACCGAGGCGGTGAAGGTCACTCGGGCCGGGGAGTTCGCCGGGCCGAGAGCACTCGCACACTTTCAGTTCGAGGCCGAGGCCGCGGCCGGGCTGGACCACCCGAACGTCGTCACTGTGTACGGCGTCGGCGAAAGTCCGTCCGGCCCGTTCATTGCCATGCGGTTCGTAGACGGGACGAGTCTGGAGAAGCGCTCGCCGACTGACCCCGTGCCCATCGCCCGGCTGCTGGCCAAAGTCGCGCGAGCCGTTCACTTCGCCCACCAGCGGGGCATCCTCCACCGCGACCTGAAGCCGTCGAACATCCTCGTGGACACGGCCGGCGAGCCGTTCGTCTCCGACTTCGGCATCGCCCGCCGACTCGACGGGGACAGCACCGTCACTCAGGCCGGCACACCCATCGGCACGCCGGCGTATATGGCCCCGGAGCAAGCTCGCGGGGATGCCAACCTGACTGTCGCGGCCGACGTCTACTCGCTCGGAGTCGTCCTGTACCGACTGCTCACCGGCCGCGAGCCGTACGGCGGGTCGGTGGCCGAGGTGCTGCGGAAGGTGCAATCCGATGAGCCGCCGCCCGACCCCCGCGACGTGAATTCGACCGTCGATCCGGACCTGCGGGAAGTCTGCCTGAAGTGCCTGCACAGGCACCCGCCCGACCGCTACCGCACCGCCGGCGAACTGGCCGACGACCTGGAGCGCTACCTGCGGGGCGACGAAGTGACCGCCCGCCCGCCGGGGTTCCTCGACTGGGTGCGGCAACTCGCCCGTACCCGCCCGGAGCCGCACCCGCACTACTCGTGGCAAGTGACCGCGTGGATGGGCGTGCTGGTGCTGCTCACCAGTGCGGGCGTCTACCTGCTCGCCCGGTGCGGCGGGTTGGCCATCGGGGTGTGGGCGGCGAACGTCGGGTGCTCGGTAGCGATGGCGACGGTGTTGTGGTGGTACATGGTGCGGCGGTTCCGCGAGTTACCGCCGACCGAACGGCATTCACTCATCATCGCCGCCGGGCATGTGGTGGTGTATCTGGCTGTCACGGCCGCCTACGTCCCGTTCTCATTCACCGCACCCGCCACTTCTGCCCTGGGCATGTACCCGGCGCTCGCCGCGTGTAGCGGGCTGGGCCTGTTCACCCTCGGCTCGACCAACTGGAGCCGCTTCTTCCCCCTCGGGCTGGCGGCCATCCTCGCCTCCCCGCTGCTCGCCTTCTGGCCGGACGTCGCCCCGCTCGTGTACGGCGTCGGCATCGCCGCCGTCATGTGGTACTGGGCGTTCACCAAGAAGGTGACGTTCGGCGTGCGAACGGGTGAAGGGGAAAAATGACAACGGCTGTCAGGGTTCGGCCGCGGCGTCCGCTGACTGTTCACCTCCACTGTCCCCACCGGATCACGCCATGGCCGATGCCAGCCCTCCACCGCCCGCCCCGCTCGTCGATCCCGTCGCGGGCTGGCTCACCGACACCCGCCTGGGGCGTGACCCCAACGGCGCGTGGGCCAAGTGGGGGGCCAAGCCGGCACCGCCGGCGTGCGGCCGGAAGTGGCTGGAGGCGTTCCGCCCGGCACCGGCCCGGTTGAGCAACGGCATGGGCACCGACCGCCAGTGGTGCGCGTTCGACTTCACCAGCCTGCTCATCAAGGGGTTTTGCCGGCCGGACGTGATCGCCGCGGCGCTGGCCGATGAGGGCGTCCACCCGGTGCTGGCGAAGTGCAGCGGGGAGCGGTTCGCCCTGGCCACCCTCTGGCTGAACGTCATCCGCGACAGCGTGTGCGGGGCGTACCACGAGGTCGTTCTCAGCTTCGACGTGAACCGCACCCGCCCGGATGCGGTCGGCGTGAGCACCACGCCGGCCCACGCCCCGTGGGCGGTGCTCTACCCCAACTTCGGCCCGTCGGCGTGCGACGCGCAGTTCCTGCACTCACTCTGGATCGACAGCCCGCTCTCCATCCTGTGGGGGCGGGAGATGCAAGGGTTTCCCAAACACCCGAAGCCGGTGGAAAGCACCATTTCCGACGATCGCGGAAGGTTCTCCTTCGACCTCCGCTGGGATGGGCAGACGGTATTGCGGGGGGCGGTCGGCAAGCGGTTCGGGCTGGTGCGGGAGAGCCTGGGGCTGCTCGCCACCCACTCGCTCGGCCGCGTGCTCGGCTTCCTGGCCGCCGGATCGTTCGATGTGCCCCTGGTGATGCCGACGAAATCGACCGCACAGAACGGCGTGGGGCGGAACTACATCGGCCACTTGTGGAAGGGGCTGAACCCGGCGGCAGTGCAAGTGTGGCCGTGGGCGGCGGACGACACCATCGAGTTCGGTGACATCGAGATCCCCACCGGGTGCGAAGCGCACAACGGGCAGCGGTTGCTCCGCGAAGCCGCGTTCAAGCCGGTGTCGGTGACGTACCTCCCCCGCACCTCCGCGTTCGTCGAAGCCACTTAGCAGAAGCCAGGCGGGTGATTGTTTGGGCGGCCCTGTCAGGGTCGGGCCGCCGCGTCCGCTTGTACGGTGGACCGACTGCGAGCCCTCCCGCAGAGTCCATCCCTCGAGGAACGCTGAAATGATGAAGTCGCCCAAACAACTGCTCTTCATGGTGTGGGGCTGGCTGGCGGTGCCGTGGACGCTGGCCGTGATCGCGGTCGCCTTCTGGCTTACCCCGTTCGCCGGCGTGGGTCTCGCCGTGCTCGCCCTGCTGTGGCTGCTGAACATGGGCCGAACCACATGCTCGCGGTGCAGTTCCTACGGCACCGGGCGGTGCGGGGTGCAGTCGTGGATCGTGCCGCTATTCTGGGCCAAGAAGTCCATGCGGAGCGCGTCGCCGTGGCGGGTGCGGCTGAACCTGGGGATTGACGTGCTGATGATGGCGACCGGGGTGGCGGTGTTCGCGTTCGTGCCGATTGTTCTCCCCTTCTTCCTCGCCTGGCTGTTCCTCGGCTGGTTCGTCGTCTACCGCCGGAAGGAGAACCACGGGCTGCTGCCGCTGCTGCGGGCCGCCCCCAAACCGCTGAGCGGCAGCCGGTTGAGCCTGCCGGTGGTGGCCGTTTCGGACGGTGAAGCAGGCGGGTGTGGGGGTATGGGAGACCCGACCGGCCGCACCAACTCGGAGTGACTCGGTTTCTTGGCAGGCTCGACCGCAGGCGTCCGCTTCCCTCCTGTCAACCCACCCCTTCGGAGCCTGACAATGACCCGCCCCGCCCACCGCCGTCATGCCGTCGTCATCGGCGGCAGCATGGCCGGCCTGCTCGCCGCCCGCGCGCTGGCCGACCACTTCGACCGCGTCACCGTGCTCGAACGCGACCGCCTGCCGGATGGCCCCGACGCCCGCAAAGGCACCCCGCAAGCCCGGCACATCCACGTCCTGCTCACCGCGGGCCGGCAGGCGCTCGAACGACTCTTCCCCGGACTGATGGCCGAACTGGTGGCGGCGGGAGCGGCGGACTACGACGCCATCAACGACTTCGAGTGGATCGCGGCGGCCGGGCGAGGGGTGCGGTTCCCGTCCGACATCCGCCTGCTCGGGGCCACCCGCGACCTGATCGAGTGGGGCGTCCGCCGGCGGGTGTTCTCCGACAGCCGCATCACCGTCCGCCAGGGGGTGGACGTTCCCGGCCTGCGGATAGACGCCACCGGCAAGCGGGTGGTCGGCCTCACCGTGAACGACCGGGACGCCGGCACCACCGAGGAGTTAGACGCGGACCTGGTGCTCGACGCCGCCGGACGCGGGTCGCGGACGCCACAGTGGCTGGCGGCGGCCGGCTACCCGACCCCACGGGAGACGACCATCGACGGCTTCCTCGGGTACTCGTCCCGCATGGTCCGCCCGCCGGCCAACTTCTCCGGCGACTGGAAGACGCTGTACATCCAGTGTGCCCCGCCGGCCCGGAAGCGGGGCGGGGTGATCGCTACCGTCGAGGGCGGGCAGTGGATCGTCACCCTGGTAGGCGGGGGGAAGGACTACCCGCCGACGGACGAAGACGGGTTCCGCGAGTTCGCCCGCACGCTCGCCGACCCGCGGTTCGCCGAGGCGTACGAGGCGTCTGAACCGCTCACCGACATCGTCGGTACGAAGACGACCGTGAACCGGGTGCGGCACTATGAGGAGCAGACCCGCCGGCCGGAGGGGTTGCTCGTGACGGGCGACGCGGCGTGTGCGTTCAACCCGGTGTACGGCCAAGGCATGTCGGCCGCGGCGGTCGGGGCGGAGCTGCTGGCCGACTGCCTGCGGGCGCGGGCCAAGGCGGACGACGGGCTGGCGGCCGACTTCCAGAAGCGGCTGGCGAAGGCGAACACCCGCCCGTGGCTGCTGGCCACCGGCGAGGACTACCGCTACGCCGAGGCGGAAGGGCCGCCCGCCGGCCGTGTCACACGGCTGATGCACCGCTACCTCGATCGGGTGTTCGCCGTGGCCACCCGCGTGCCGAGTGTCCGCAAACGGCTGGTGGAGGTTATCCACCTCGTCCGCCCGCCGGAGAGCCTGTTTCACCCGGCCGTGCTGGCTCGGTCCGTCTTCGCCCGCGGCTGATACTCCCTTCACGCCCCCGAGGTCTTCCCATGTCCGCACCCACCCTCCGCACGGTGCAGTCGAACGGCATCACGATGCGGATCGCTGAGCAGGGCACCGGCCCGCTCGTGCTGCTGCTGCACGGCTTCCCCGAAGGCTGGTACTCGTGGCGGCACCAGCTTTCGGCCCTCGCTGCGGCCGGCTACCGTGTCGTAGCACCCGACCAGCGCGGTTACGGCGGCACCGACAAGCCGGACGCCGTCGACGCCTACGACATCCTCACGCTCACCGCCGACATCGTCGGGCTGGTGGCCGCTCTCGGGGAGACGCAAGCGGTGGTGGTCGGGCACGACTGGGGCGCGCCGGTGGCGTGGCACTGCGGGCTACTCCGGCCGGACATGTTCCGCGCCGTCGGACTGCTCAGCGTGCCGTACTTGCCCCGGACGTGGGGCGAGCCGCGGCCGACCGACCTGATGCGGGCGATGGTGCCGCCGGGGATGGTGTTCTACCAGTACTACTTCCAGGAACCGGGCAAGGCGGAAGCGGAGTTGGAGGCCGACGTGCGGCGGGCGATGACCATGCTCCTGTACGCCGCGTCGGGTGACGCGCCGCCGGAGAAGCGGTGGCGGTACGTGTTCGCCGAGTCCGAGCGACTGCTCGACACCGGCGGACTGCCCGACACCCTCCCCGCCTGGCTGACCGAAGCCGACATCGACCACTTCACCGCCGAGTTCACCCGCGGCGGGTTCCGCGGCCCGCTCAACTGGTATCGCAACCTCGACCGCATGTGGGAACAGTCGCGGTTCCTGTGCGGGGCGACGCTCCGGCCGCCGGTGCTGTTCGCCGCCGGGGAGAAGGACGCGGTGGTGGAGATGTACCGCCCGGCGGTGGACGCGATGCCGTACACTTGTACCGACCTGCGGGTGAACACACTTCTGCCGGGCGTCGGCCACTGGATCCAGCAGGAGCGCCCGGCGGCCGTGAACGAGCCGCTCCTCGGCTTCCTCCGCGGTCTGTGAGTCAGATCCAACAACCCTGTCGTGAGGTCACCACTCATGACGAAGTCGCCCAAGAAGCTTCTGTTCATGGTGTGGGGCTGGCTGGCAGTGCCGGGTGCGGTCACGGCGATGGTGGTCGGGTTCTGGCTGAACGTGTAGGTCGGGACCTGGCTGGTCGTGCTGCACCTCCTCTGGCTGCTGCACATGGGCCAGACCACCTGCTCGCGTTGCAGTTCGTACGGCACCGGCCGGTGTGGAGTGCAGTCGTGGATCGCCCCGCTGTTCTGGGCGAAGAGGTCGATGCGGAGCGTGACACCGTTCCGGGTGCGGCTGAACCAGTAGTTCGACGTGCTGATGATGGCGGTCAACGGGGTGGTGATCGCGTTCGTGCCGGTGTTGATCCCCGTCTACCTCGCCTGGCTGATCCTCGGCTGGTTCGTCGTCTACGGTCCCAAGCAGAACCACGGACTCCAGCCCCCGGCTGCGAGCCGAAGCGAAGCGAGAGGCCGGGGGGCGGTTGAGTCTGCCCGTCCTCACCCCGGCGGATGCTCAGCCCAGCGGGTGCGAGCGGGCGGGTGGCCCAGCGGCGTGAGTGGCCGGGTTCCTTCGCCTCTTCAGAACTTGGGGAATAGATGTCACGGCTGACCGTCAGCGGGGCGGACCTGCACTTCGAGGAACACGGCGCCGGCCGGGAAGCCGTCGTGTTCGCCCACGGGCTGCTCCTCTCCGGCCGCCAGTTCGACGGGCACTGGCCGCCCTCCGGGGTGAGTACCGCTGCGTCACCTACGACGCCGCTCGGGCACGGGCCGAGCGGGACACAGCCGGGCGGGTACGACCTCGACTCGCAGACCGAGGACGCGGGCGGCGTTGATCCGCCAACTCAGATGCGGCCCGTGTCACTTCGTCGGGTTCTCGATAGGCGGGATCGTCGGCCAGTGGCTCGCCGTCCGGCACGCCGAACTGCTCCGCTCCCTCACCCTGATCGGGACGTCTGCCGAGCGGGAGCCGAACCGCGGGAAGTTCCGGCTGATGGGGTGGGCCGCCCGGCTGTTCGGCGTGAGGGCAGTGACCCCGCAGGTGATGGCCTTGCAGTGAAGCTCCCCAGGGATCGTGGGCAGTGGGAAAGCGGTGTATCCTCAACTGACCAGGAGACCCACCGATGACCAAAGTGCGTGGCCAGTACCCGCCGGAGTTCAAGCTCCGGGCGGTGGCGATGATGACCGACCAGGGGC
>JANNVG010001335.1:0-2413 GCA_031414395.1 Fimbriiglobus sp. | reverse complement strand
TGGGAGGGACGACGTTCCCCCCTTCTCGCTAGGCTGGCTGGCCCCTCGCTCGCGCGTCGGGCTAACAGGCGGCTGGTCGTGTCGGGGTGTGTCCAGTGGTCCGCCGAGTGACTTGGCTTCGGGAGAACCGGCGGACTCACGTCGCCCCGTTCGCCTTCTCAGTTCACCCGCACCTGGGTACGCTTCATTCCGGAGGTGCCCTCATGACCGCTCTGCTCACCCCGCCGCCGATGGCCACGTCCTCGCCCGGCCCGCGGCCGTTCCGCTGGACGCTTGCCCGGTTTCACCAACTCGCCGACATGGGATGGTTTGAGGGGCGTCGGGCCAGCCTGATTCACGGTCAACTCATTGAGGAGGGACCGATGAACCCGCCGCACCGGATCGCGCTCGAACTGACCGACACGGCCCTCCGAGCGGCGTTCGGCTCCGGGTGGCGACCGTGCGGGCAGATGCCGCTCGTGCTCGGGGCGGGCAACGCCCCGCAGCCGGATTTGGCGATGGTGAAGGGGTCGCCACGGGATTCGGCGGTTCACCCCACCACCGCCGAGTTGGTGGTCGAGATCGCCGACTCGTCACTCGACTACGACACCACCACGAAGGCCGAGTTGTACGCCACCGCCGGCATCGCCGACTACTGGGTGTTGGACGTGGACGGCCGGCAGTTGCTGGTGTTCCGCGATCCCGTCGCGCTCCCCGCCGGCCTCGGGGCCACCGCCTACCGCACGCACCTGACGCTCACCGCCGCCGACACCCTTTCCCCGCTCGCCGCCCCCTCCGCCACAGTGCGGGTGGCCGACCTGCTGCCGTGACGACTCGCCGGTTCCGGGCACCCCGACCGCTTGCCGCCGTAGACTCCGCCCATCACCTGCGGTATCTTCGCTCGTCCCGCGAGGTTTCGACATGCCCCGTTCCCCCGTCATGATGAGTCGGCTGCTCAAGCGGCTCGGCGGCATCTCGCCCAGCCGGGTGTGCATGAAACCCGAACCCGGCACCGCCACCGTCGCCGACGTGATCCGAATGGAGGAGAAGTACAACCGCCTGTTCGAACTGGTGGAAGGAACCCTGGTGGAGAAGATCATGGGCTTCCGCGAGTCGCTCGTCGCCGGAGAAATCTACTACGCAGTCAAAACGTACATCAAGCAGAACGGCAATCCCGGCGTGGCGTCCGTGGCCGACGGCACAATCAAAATTCTCGGCACGCTCGTCCGCATCCCTGACGTGGCGTTCATCGCCTGGGACCGCTTCCCGAACCGGCAAGTGCCCGAGGCGAAGGTGCCGGAGGTGGTGCCGAACTTGGCGGTGGAGGTACTCAGCCGGGGCAACACCGTGCTGGAGCTGGAACGCAAGCTGAAGGAGTACTTCCTGGCCGGGGTCGATCTGGTATGGTGCGTCATCCTCGAAACTCGCACGGTGCGGGTGTTCACCTCCCCCGACGACTGGACCCAACTGACCGCCGCCGACACCCTCACCGGCGGCGCCGTGCTGCCGGGGTTCGCCGTGCCCGTGGCCGACCTGTTCTCGACACTTCCGCCCGACCCACCCGCCCCATGACCATTCGCCCCGCGGTCGAAACCGACTGGCCTGCGATCTGGCAGTTGTTCCGCGCGGTGTGCGCCGCCGGCGACAGCTTCGCCTACGACGCCGACACGCCCGAGGCGGTCGCCCGCAAATTGTGGTTCGACCTGCCCGCGACGGCGTTCGTGGCGGAGGACGGCGGCACCTTCCTGGGCACCTATTACCTGCGCCCGAACCAGCCGGGCCGCGGCAGTCATGTGGCGAACGGCGGATACATGGTGAGCGAGGCGGCCCGCGGGCGGGGGCTGGCCGAGGCGATGTGCCGGCACTCGATCACGACGGCGGTGGAGCTTGGGTACACGGCGATGCAGTTCAACTACGTGGTGAGCAGCAACGCGGCGGCGGTGCGGGCGTGGGTGAAGTGCGGATTCGAGATCGCGGCCACACTGCCGGGGGCGTTCCGCCACGCCGACGGGCGGTTCGTGGATGTGTTCGTGATGTGGCGGAAACTGGAACCGGGAACGCAGTGACCGGGTGGGCACAAACACACCCGGTCACTGCGTTCCCGGTTCCAGCAGTTCACCCCAGGTTGGTCGTGAGCGCTTCCACCGTCGTTTCGAGTGCCGCCTTGTATGCCGGTGTTGTCACATCAATCCCGGCCGCCCACTGCGCCAGCACCAGCGACTCCACGCCGTCGATGGCGGCGTTGTAGACGGCCGTCGCCGGGTCGTCGTCCTCCTCGTACTTCAGCCCGTCGCTCTCCAGGTCGTTCTGCCCTTTGCCGTTCGAGGTGAGCGTGACGCTCGCCCCGTCGGACAGGGTGATGGTGTACTCGCCGGCCGCTCGCGGGGTGGGCATCGGTGTGTCCTCGGGGTGTGCGTGCCGCCGGGCAGGCGGC
>JANNVG010001334.1:0-3385 GCA_031414395.1 Fimbriiglobus sp. | reverse complement strand
CTCCGCTCGCTCGGACCCACCCTACCCACACCCGATCTCTGCGTAGCCCTGTGGTGGCACCGGAGGGGGTCGGCGTGCGCGTGGATGGCGGTGAACCTGTCGGCGAACGGCTTCCGCGACCACCTCCGCCGGCTGGTGTGGCCCATCCGGATCGCGGACCGTCACACCCGCTCTCGCGCCGCAACTCACGTCTCCTCCGCCCCGCCTCATTTGCTCGAACCGACTGCACGGACAGTCGAAGCCTCCTTATAACCTCATGCGAACCCACCGGACTCCCGCCGCCTTCCGTGGATGCGCCCATGAGCCACCCGTTCTTCGACAGCCCGGTGCTGAACAACCCGTACTCGTGCCCCACCCGGCACTGGCAACTGGACGGCGGCCAGCCCACCCACCGCGTCCTCGACGGCCGCCGCCCGGCCGAGTTCATCAGTCCCATCCCCGTCGCCAAGAAGCAGCGGGCCAAGGCCGCCCAACAGACGATGACGTTCGACGAGGGGCACGGGCTGACCGACGCCACCCAGGAGTACACCCTCCAGCGGGTGATCGGCAAGCTGCGGGACGAACTGGGCGTGTGGCGGGCCGTGCCCAACCCGGCCGACTGGAAGGTGTCGCCGGAGACGCAGACGCTGCTCCAGCACTGGCGGGGGTTCGACTTCCCCGGCGTGCGGCCGTTCTTCTGCCAGGTGGAGGCGGTGGAAGCGGCCATCTGGCTGACCGAGGTGGCGCCGAAGCTGCCGTCCACCAAGTGGCTCCGCGACCACCTGGCCAGCGCCACCGAAGAGGCCAACCCCGGCCTGCCGCGGCTCGCCCTGAAGCTGGCCACCGGCGCCGGCAAGACGACCGTCATGGCCATGCTCATCGCCTGGCAGACGCTCAACGCCGTCCGCCACCCCGGCGTCAAGTGGGCCACCCGCGGGTTCCTCGTCGTCACCCCCGGCCTGACCATCAAGGACCGCCTGCGGGTGCTCCAGCCGAACGACCCGGACAGCTACTTCGCCACCCGCGACCTGGTGCCCGTCGGCGTGCGGCAGGAGGTGGACAAGGCCGTCATCGTCATCACCAACTACCACGCCTTCCAGCTCCGCGAGACGGCCGACGTGGCCAAGGGCACGCGGGCGCTCGTCGAGGGGCGGACGGGCGAGCCGATGCGCACGAAGGAGACGGAAGGGCAGATGCTCTCGCGGGTGATGTCGTCGCTCATGGGCATCAAGAACGTCGCCGTCATCAACGACGAGGCCCACCACTGCTACCGCGAGAAGCCCGCCCCGGACGCCCCGAAGCGGACCGGCGACGACCGCAAGGAGGCCGAGAAGAACAACGACCACGCCCGCGTCTGGATCTCCGGCCTGGAGGCCGTGCGGCGGGTGATGGGTATCAGCCGCGTGTTCGACCTGTCCGCCACGCCGTTCTTCCTGAGCGGCTCCGGGTACGCCGAGGGCACCCTCTTCCCGTGGACGGTGTGCGACTTCTCCCTGCTCGACGCCATCGAGTGCGGCATCGTCAAGCTGCCGCGGGTGCCGGTCGCCGAGAACATCGCCGGCGACGACCTGCCCATGTACCGCGACCTGTGGGCGCACGTGCGGGCGGACATGCCGAAGAAGAGCCGCAGCAACAGCGGCCCACTCGACCCGCTCAAGCTGCCCACCCCCCTGCAGACCGCCCTGCAGAGCCTGTACGGGCACTACGAGAAGACGTTCAAGCTGTGGCAGCAGCGGGGCATCCCGGTGCCCCCGTGCTTCATCATCGTCTGCCAGAACACGGCCATCTCGAAGCTCGTGTACGACTACGTGTCCGGCTTCGACCGCACGGGGCCGGACGGCGTTCGCCGGCTGGAAAACGGCCGCCTGCCGCTCTTCCGCAACTTCGACGACGTGACCGGCAACCCCCTCCCCCGCCCGAACACCATCCTCGTGGACAGCGAGCAGATGGAGTCCGACGACGGCCTCGACGACGCCTTCCGCGGCATCGCCGCCGACGAGATCCACCAGTTCCGCCGCGAGCTGATCGAGCGCGGCCGGCACGAGACGGCACGCACCCTGACCGACGCCGACCTGCTCCGCGAGGTGATGAACACCGTCGGCAAGGCGGGCCAGCTCGGCGCGAACGTGCGGTGCGTGGTGTCGGTGTCCATGCTCACCGAAGGCTGGGACTGCCAGACCGTCACGCACATCCTCGGCCTGCGGGCGTTCGGCACCCAACTGCTGTGCGAGCAAGTCATCGGCCGTGCCCTCCGCCGCCAGTCGTACGAACTGGGCGAAGACGGCTTGCTGCCGGTCGAGTACGCCGACATCTTCGGCATCCCCTTCGACTTCACCGCCAAGCCGGTGCCGTCCAAGCCCACCGAGCCGGTGGACGTCATCACGGTGAAGGCCGTCCGCCCCGACCGCGACGCCCTGGAAATTCGCTTCCCCCGCGTGGACGGCTACCGCACCGAGCTGCCCGACGAGGTGCTCACCGCCACCTTCTCCCCCGACTCCACGCTCGAACTCAACCCCCTGCTCGTCGGCCCGTCCGTCACCCGCATGGCCGGCATCATCGGCAAGGAGGAAGACTTCAACCTGGACCACCTGGAAGACACCCGCCTCTCCACCATCCTGTTCCACATCACGAACCACCTGCTGTACAGCAAGTTCCGCGACCCCGGTGCGGAGCCGAAGCTGCACCTGTTCGGGCAGCTCAAGCGGATCGTCAAGCAGTGGGTGGAGGGCCACCTGGTCTGCCGCGGCGGCACCTACCCGGCGCAGCTCATCTACCTGCAACTGGCCGACATGGCGTGCGAGAGGATCAACACCGCCATCACCCGCGCCCACCTGGGCACCCACCCCATCCGGGCGCTGCTCGACCCGTACAACTCGACCGGCAGCACCACGCACGTGCGGTTCAGCACCAGCAAGCCGCTGCGGTGGCAGACCCGCCCGGACCGGTCGCACGTGAACTGGGCCATCCTGGACAGCGAGTGGGAGGGGGAGTTCTGCCGGGTGGTGGAAGGCCACCCGCGGGTGCACTCGTATGTGAAGAACCAGAACCTCGGGTTCGAGGTGCCGTACCTGCTGGCGGGCGAGGTGCGGAAGTACCGCCCGGACTTCATCGTGCTGCTCGACGACGGGCACGGGCCGGCGGATTTACTGCGGCTGGTGGTGGAAACCAAAGGCTACCGCGGGGAGGACGCCAAGCAGAAGAAGGAGACGATGGACGTGTACTGGATCCCCGGCGTGAACCGCCTGGGGTCGCACGGGCGGTGGGCGTTCGCCGAGTTCGTCAGCCAGTACGAGATCGAGAGCGGGTTCAAGGAGAAGGTACAGGAGGCGGTGGATAAGATGATCGCCGACGTGGCGGGTGGGGGGTGAGGTGAATTCACCCCACCCCCGGCGGCGAAGCGCCGCCG
>JANNVG010001333.1:0-2738 GCA_031414395.1 Fimbriiglobus sp. | reverse complement strand
CCCACCCGGCCCCCCTCCCCGGTTGGCCGGCGTGGGGCCCCCGCGCCGGCGGGCCGCCGCGCCCTCCCCCCCCCCGCGGCAAACCGTGAGTCGGCTTCGGGCTACTTCTTGAACAGCGCCTCGATCTCCTTGTCGTCCAGTTTCTCTTGGCCGCTGTTGGCGTCGATGATGAGCGCCACGCCGCTCGGGGCCACCCACACCGTGTGGTTGCCGAGCAGGAACACGTCCTTCAACTCCGGCTTCTTGGCCAGCAGCGCGAAGTAGGCGTCGCTCTGCGCCTTCACCGTCAGCGTCTTCGTCTTGGCGTCGTACTTGTCGTCGATCCACACCCCGCCGATCTCCACGCAGTTGCGGCCTTGCACCTGACGGTTCGCGGACATGGTCAGCCGCTCCTGCTGCCGCAGGTCGTTCGACGCCTGGGCCAGGTCCACGCCCAGCCGCCCCGTCTGGTTGTCCTTCAGCTTGCCGCCCTTGTAGTTCTTGTCGGCGTCCTGGTAGTTCTTGGTGTCGCGGCGGGCGTTCTCCACCGCGTCGGCCAGCCCGCGGGCGCGGTCTTCCGGCTTCATGTTCTTCAACTGGGTTTCGAGCAACTTGTCTTGCACCCCGCCGCGGGCGGAGGCAACGCCTTCACCCGGCTTGCCGTCCTTCCCTTCGGTCAACTTCTTGGCGTACTCGTCCACCTTCATCGGCTCGGTGGGCCGACCACCACCGCCACCACCGCCCGGCCCGGCCAGCCCCGGCGGGTGTGCGCCCGGCCCGCCCGGCAGACCGCCGCCGAACCCGCCGCCGCCTTCGGCCTTCCACTGCTTCGGGCTGCCCTGGGCCACCGGGATGACGGCATCCGGCACCACCAGGTAGCTGGTGTACGGCGTGGCGATGCCGTACTTCTTGGCCATCGTCGTCACCTCTTCCACCAGTTCCTTCTGCTCGCCGTTCACGCGGATCTGGTCGAGCAGGAAGCCGACCTTCCTCCGCGCCCACAGGTTCTCCACGAACTCGCGGCTGCTGTCCGTCTTGCTCGGGAAGTCCACCTCGTACACGAACTCTTTGTCTTCCCCGCCGAGCATGCCGCTCAGCTTGATGGCCGCGTGCCCGCTCCCGCTGAACCGCCCGAACACCACCAGTTGCGAGCCGTGGAACAGGTCGGGCATTTGCGGGGCGTACAGCTCGCTCAGCTTCACGTTGGTGCTGCCCAGCTTCACGTCGGTCATCACCGGGTGGCTGATCTTGGCGTACAGGGCGGCGGCTTTGGTCTCGATGTCTTCGGCCGGGCGCACGTAGGTGGCGACGGCCCGCGTCGTCTCGGCCAACTGATCCAGCATGGCGGCGTTCACGTCGTCGCCCACGCCGAAGGTGAAGATGCGCGTGTTGGCCGTGTTCTTCGCGGCTACCGCCGTCACGATCTTCGCCGGGTTCGTCTCGCCCACGGTCGGCTGGCCGTCGGTGAAGAAGGTCACGTTGAAGCTGCGGTTCGCGTCCTTGCCCCGCAGGTCGAGGGCGGCGTCGAGCGCCGCGTTGATGGCCGTGCCACCGCCGGCGCGGAGCTTGTCGATCCAGTTGGTCGCCTTCTCGATCTGGTCGCTGCTCGCCTCTTCCAGCTTGTCCGAGTACGGATTCACCCCGGTGCTGAAGGCGATCAGGGCGAAGCGGTCTTTCGAGTCGAGCGAACTCAGGCACTTCCGCACGGCCTGCTTCGCCTGCGACATCTTGATGTCCGACATGCTCCCCGACGTGTCGAGCACCAGCACCACGTCCCGCGGGGTCCGCTTGGACTTCAGCGACTCCACCTGCGGGGAGACGAGCAGCATGAAGAAGCCGTCTTCGCTGCCGACCGGGCGGTACAGCACCGGCGTCAGGCCGATCTCGCTGGTGCTGGTGCCGTAGAAGAGTTGGAAGTCTTTGTCCAGCGTGGCCTGGTTCTTGGAGAACTCGACCTCGGCGTGCTTGTCCGAGACTCGCTTCGTTTCGATGGCGTGCGTCGGGCTGTAGATGCTCTGGATGGGCGTGCTGGATTTGATGCTCAGCTTGACGGAGAACTCTTCGAGCACGCGGGCACCCTTGCCGTCGGTCTTGAGCGGGTAGACGAACTCGACTGCGTTGCCGTCCTTCGGGGCCACCGCCGTGTAGCTCAGCTTCACCTTCACGTCGCCGTACTTGTCGCCCTTGGTGGGGGGCACCGGGAACACTCGCATCCGCATCAGCCCGTTGCCCAGGTATTCCAGCAGGGCCGGGTCTTGCGTGCGGCGGACGATGGTGGTGTACACGTCGGCCGCCTTCTTGCTGTCGAGCAGCTCGCCGTTCGTCTCCTTGCCGTCGATCCACATGGTGAACTTGTTCACGCTCGCGCCCTTCGGCACGGGGAACAGGTAGGTCGCCTCCAGGTCGCGGTCGGTGTGGTTGCGGAACGCCTGCTCCACGGTGGTGACGGCCACCTGATCCTCGATGGCCACGGTCACTTTGTGGTGGACCATCGCCAGCGGGGGGACTTTGATGTCTTCGGGCACGAGCAGCCCGCGGGCGAACCCGGCCGGGGCGACGGCCGCCAGCACGAGGGCGGCGAACAGGGCGCGACGCATGGGAGGTACCTCGGGACGTGCCGAACGAGCCGCGACCGCCAGGGAGCGGACTGGTTGCTACACATTAAACGAGAACGGCCCGGTCTGCGATTGCAGTCCGGGCCGAGATGGGCGGGTTGTTACGCGGGGGTTACGGGCACTTTCTGGCAAGCGGCGGGCGTC
>JANNVG010001332.1:0-12040 GCA_031414395.1 Fimbriiglobus sp. | reverse complement strand
TTACTGGTTGTACCGATTGTGTTTAATGGGTTCAACTTGTGCCACCCCCCCACTCCCGTGGGTGTGGGGGTCGGGGGGTGTGGTCTCTTCCGCCCGTCCTTCGGCCTTGCGTCGGCTCCTCCCACAAGCATATCATCCCCGCTCTCTCGCACGGAGGCGGGTCATGGCCAGCCGTTGGGTGAAGCCGGTGGGCGTGGGTGTCGTGGTGTTGCTGGTCGCGGCCGGCGGCGGCACGGCGTGGCAGTGGAAGGCCATTCAAGCACACATCACCGCGGGCAAACTGCGAACCGCCGCCAATGCGGAAGAGCGTGCGGCCGTCGCCGAGCAACTCCTCTCGGCCGGTGAACCGGGCGTCGCCAAGCTGGTGGACGTGTTCCGCACCGGCTCCGCCGACGAGTGCAACGCCATCGCCGACGCCGTCGTGAATCACCTGCGTGACATCCCCGCCGACGACCCGCGGTGTGCCGTCGTCTGCCGCCCGTTCCTGGCCGCGAGCGGCGGGTTCAACGCTGCCGGCAACGACGCGGCGGTGGAACTGGTGCCGCTGTTCCTGCGGTGCGGCGACCCGGACGCACACGAGCGGTGCCGGGGCATCGTGAAGGCCGGGCTGACCGGCGGGAACAAGGCGGCGGCGGTGCGGTTCGCCGGCGGGCTGGGGTTGAAGGCGGACGTGGTGCCGCTGCTGAACGACCCGGTGGCCGAGGTGCGGCGGGCGGCGATGGCGGCCGTCGGGCCGGCCGGGGCGGGCACGCCGGCGGTGGAAACGGAAGACCTGTTCCGCTGGCTGAACGACCCGGACGCCGAGGTGCGGATGGTGTGCGAGGCGGCGCTGTTCACCCGCGGGCTGGACGCCGACCACATCGACGCCGGGCGGAAGCTCACCCACCCGGACGCGAGCGAGCGGCTGACGCTGCTGCTGGATTTGCAACGCAACCGCACTTTCGGCGACCCCGGCCCGTGGCTGGAGCGGCTCAGCCGTGACCCCGACCCGGCCGTGCGGGCCGGTGCGGCGCGGGTGGGGTACGAGAGCCAACTGGAGTTCGGCGGCTGGCTCGACCGCCTGACGAGCGACACCGACGGCACCGTCCGTCGCATCGCCGCCTATCACAAGCAGCGTGCGGAAGAAGTGCGACAGACGGGGCTGCGGGAGTAAAGTAGGTGCCGCCTGCCGGGCGACACTTCTGTAGCCGGCCTCTGTGAGGCCGGACCGGGGTCACAGACCCCGGCTACAGCAGAGTGCCGCTCGGCCCGCGGCACCTACCTGCGAGGCCTTACGGCGTCTCGACGGTGACGGCCATGACGATGGGCACGGTGTCGTCCTTCCCCTTCACCAGCTCGATCTGCTTGATGGCCGCGTCCGGTCGCTTGGGCGTCACGCTCAAGTAGCGGATCTGCTGCTGCCGCAACAGGAACGCGAACTTCGACCCCGGCACGTCCACCTTGCGGATGTAGTCCGCGAAGTGCTCGCCGTTCTTCAACTCGTGGTCCTCGCTCTTCCCGTCGGCGTACTGCAACCGCACGATCAGGCTCACCGTCCCCTTCTCCGAGTACGGGTAGGCCCACCCGCCCACCCCGCTCAGGAAGTGGAGGGCCTTCACCGGCGTGTTGCACGGCAGGGTCACGCTCTTCGGCATGGTCGGCGGCAGGTCGCCGTGCGGGCCGTGGAACATGATCGCGTTCTTCGTCGTGTCCCCGTTCGGGTCCACCAGCACGAACGGCACCCCGTCGAACTCCTTCGGCTTCCAGTCCTTGAACACCAGCCGTTCGACCTCCCCGTTCGCCTTGAAGAACATGCCCTTCGTCGTCACCACCGTGGACACCTTGTCCAGCGGGATGGGCACGTACTTGCCCTTCTGCGACATGAACTCGAGCAGGTCGGTGAACTCCGTCTTGTTGATCTGCTTCTCGAACCCCTCGGGCATGAGCGACTTCTTCGACTCGGTCAGGTCGCCCTCCAGGTCGGTGCGGTTGATGGCGTGCCGCTTGTTCTCGGCGTCGAGGATCTCCACGGTGGTTTTCGTCTGCGCGCTCAGCAGGCCGGTGAGGGTGCGGCCGTCTTCCAGGCGGGCGGTGTACACCTTGAAGTTGCCCTCCACGCTGCGGCTCGGGTCGAGCACGTGAATCAGGATCTCTTCCTTCGGGTGCAGGCCGAAGCCGGTCAGGTCGGGGCCGATCTGGGCGCCCTCCCCGCTGTGCTTGTGGCACTTCGCGCACTGGGCGACGAACACCTTCTTGCCGTTCGCCACGTCGCCCTTCTTGGCCAGCACCTCGTGGTAGTCGGCAATCACCTTCTGGCGGTCGGCGTCGGGCAGCCCGCCGCCCTGGGCGAGCAGCTTGGCCGCCCGGTCGGACACCTTCTTGTCCGGGTGGGCGGCCAGCGCCGTCTTCTGGTCCAGGTCGAGCATGTCGAACCGCACGGTGCCCTTCTCGACGGCATCGAGGAAGGCGGCGGTGGAGTCGGCGCGGGCGAGCACCAGCCGCAGGGCGGCGGGGCGGGCGAGGGCGGGGATGGTGCCGAGTTTGGCCACCACCAGCGGGCCGACGTTCTTCGCCTTGCTCCCGCTCAGCACGTCGAACAGCCCGCGGGCCAGGTCGGGGTTGGTCTTCGCGGTCACGGCGTTCACGATCGTCTCGGCCGCCTTCTCGTCGGCCGGCATCACCTCGATCACCTGCCGGGCGGCGTCGATGCGGGCGGTGTCGGTCGCCTTCTCGTCGGCGATCACGGCCAGTTGCCCCTTCGCCACCTCGGCGAGTTGGGCTTCCAGACCCTTCACGCCCCACGCGCCGGCCAGCTTGAGCAGCCGCCCGCGGCTGGCGGCGGAGGTGGCGGTCATCGCCTTCACGAACGCCGCCTCGTCGGCGGCGGTCAGCTTGGCGGCCTTGCTCGTCGGCCAGCCGGCGGCGAGGCCAGCGACGATGGAGTCACTCACGGCCGAAGTGCCGAGCGAGCCGAGCAGACCGCCCAGGTCGGCCGGCGCCTTCGCCGCGTAACTGGTGGCGATCCGCTCGACCACAGCCAGCGCCTCCTTCGACCAGTTGGCGTTCTTCGATGTTGCCAGGTCCGCCAGCACCGGCCCGGCGTGCGCCACCGCCGCCGCGAGCGTGGCGTCCGAGATGCCGCGATCCGTGCCGGCGTCGAGGGCACTCAGCCGCTTCGCCAGCACTGGCCCGACGGCAGACGCGCTCGGCTGATCGGCGAGCGCGAGGAGGGCGGCGAGGCGCACGCGGGTGTCGGCGTCGTCCAGGCACTTGCTGGCCAGGATGGCGTCCACCGACTTGGCGTCCTTCGGCAGCGTTTGCAGGGCGGCGCGGCGGACGGCCGGGGACGAGTGGTCGAGCAGCGAGGCCGACTTGTCGGCGATCTTCAGCCCGTCTTGCACCCAGATGGCGTGCAGCACGGCTTGCGGGCTGGCCTTCGGGTCGGCGATCAATTTCGCCAGCGCCTCGGCCACACCCTTGTCGCCCGCTTCCACCAGCCGCCGCTGGGCGTGCTGCCGCCAGAACATGTTGTCGCTCTTCAGCGCTTCCACCAGGTCGGCCGGCTTGGCGTCCTTCAGGTTCGGCAGCTTCTCCGCCTTCGCCTTCGTGTACACCAGCCGGTAGATGCGGCCGTGCGACTTGTCCCGTAGGTCGGTCTCGTAGGCCCCGCCCTTGCCGGTGCGGAAGCCGGTCGGCGTGGGGTTGTGCTGGACGATGAAGTTGTACCAGTCGAGCACCCACACGTGGCCGTCCGGCCCCACCTGGGCGTCGATCGGGGCGGCCCACTCGTCGTCGGAGGCCACCAGGTTCCACCCGTACCGGGCGACGTAATCGGTGCCGGTCGATTGCAGCACGAACGCGGTCGTCAGGTGTCCGGTCGGTTCGCTCACGAACGCGGCGCGATTCCAGTACGCCTCGGGGTAGGTGCGGGCGGTGTAGACGGCGCACCCGGAGGCGGCGGTGAACCCGCCGTGCCAGTCCACCTGTCGGATGCTCTGGGTGATGGGGTAGAACTTGTTGTTCAGGGCGATGTTCTGGAGCGGGCCGGGGTTCAGCCCCCGCACCGTTTCGTAGTAGCGGTTGGGCACCGGCAAATGCACGATCGGGCAGCCGTTGGCGGTGCTGCCGAACAGGTCGCCGTCCTCGTTGAACGCCACCCCCCAGGCGTTGTTCGTCACGTTCCGCAGCAGCTCGAACTTGGTGACCTTGACACCACCCCCGCCCTTGCGAGCGGGGTTCGCCTCGTCGGCTTCCAGCTTGAAGCGGTAGATGCCCTGGCCGAAGTTGAACCGCTCGCCGGCCACCGTGCCGGTCAGCCGGCTGTACCCGACCATGCCGTAGATCCAGTTGTCGAACCCGTACCGCAGGTTGCTCGGCCCGGCGTGCGTGTCGCCCGTGCCCCACCCGGTGATGACCTCCTGCCGCAGGTCGGCCTTGCCGTCGCCGTCGGTGTCCTTCAGGAACAGGGTGTGCGGGGCCTGATGCACCAGCACCCCGCCGTGGACGCACAGCAGGCTCGTGGGGATGCTCAGCTTCTCGGCGAAGGTGGTGAACGTGTCCGCCTTGCCGTCGCCGTCGGTGTCTTCACACACCACGATGGCGTCGCGGCCCTCGCCCGGTTTCTGCAACTCGTTCGGGTAGTCCTTGGTCACGCTCACCCACAGCCGCCCGCGGTCGTCCCACGTCATCGCCAGCGGCTTGCCGCCGAACTGCTCGTCCGACGCGAACAACTTCAGCTCGAACCCCTCCGGCACGCTGTAGTGCTTCAGGCTCGTCTCGACGCTCACCGGCTTCTGCATCTTCGCGATGGGGTCGGCCGACCCGCGCCCGCCGGGGGCGTAGAACGGCACCTTCGCCTCCACGTATTCGAAGTCCTTCGTGTCGCCGATGATCTTGGTCATCTTCGGCGCGTCGGTGTACGTCGTCACCTCTTTCAAATCCTGCCCGCACGCCCACCGGATGCCGCGCTCCACCAGCGTGTGAAACCCGTCGTGGCTCCAGGTGCGGTGGTCGTGCCCCCAGGCGGTGTAGAACACGCGGCCCTTGCCGTGCGTCCGCACCCAGGTCCACGGCTCGTCGATGGCGCGGTCGGTCCGCACTTCCAGCACCGTGCGGTCCTTCTCGTTGTGCTTGTGGTGGGTGTACGTCTCGTCCCAGCACTCGAAGCTGTCGCACCCGGCCATGATCGGGTGATCGGCCTTGGTGGTCTTGGTGCGGAACACGCCGGTGGTGTGGCTGCGGAACTGCGCGCCCACCAGCTTGACGTACTCCTCGTCGTTGGTGAAGCAGAAGCTGGCGCAGTGCAGGGGGATGAACCCCTTGCCGGCGGCCACGTAGTCGGCGATGGCCTTCACGTGCTCCGGCTTGCCCTTGTCCTGGTTGGCGTAGATCACCAGCCCGTCGTACTTGTTCAGGTTGTCAAGGGTGAGGGCGTCGAGCGAGTCGGTGTACGTCAGGGCGACGCCCCGCTTGGCCATGACGGGTTCGAGTTGGTCGAACCGCGCCTTCGGCAGGTGGTGCCCCTTGTCGCCCAGGTAGAGCAGCTTCAGGTTGGGCGGGGCGGCGAGGGAGAGGGATGCGACCACGAGGCCGCACACGGCGGACAACAGGGCACGGCACATGCGTCGAACTCCAGGGCCGAACGGCCGGGGGGAGAGAGGTCAGTTTCAGGTTCCAGGTTCCGGGTTCCAGGTTTCAAGCGGCCGGGTTTCATTGGGCAGCGCGGCGGGCTGTTTCAGAGCCGAATCCCCGACACGCCACAGAACTTGAATCCTGGAACCTGGAACCTGGAACTGCCGCTATTTCTTCGGCTGGAACAGCCGCGGGGCGAAGTCGTGGAAGGCGAGCCGCCAGGTCTGCCACTCGTGGCCCAGCCCCTTCGCGTCGCGGAACACGACGTGCTTCGCCCCGTCCTTCTGGAGCGTGTTGTACAGGCTTTCGGCCGCCGTGTGGATGCCCGCGTCCAACCCCTGGTCGCCGGAGTGCAGGTAGAGCAGGCTGAGTTTCTTGTCGAACGCCGCCCCGTCGGCGAACAGCCCGCCGTAAGCCGTCTTCGGGTCGGCCCGGCTGGCCCCGCTGAACGCCGCGACGACCGAGAACGTGTCCAGGTGGGTCAGGCCGATCTGCATGGCCTGTCCGGCCCCCATGCTCAGCCCGGCGATGGCCCGGTGGTCGCGGTCGGCGATGGTACGGTAGGTGCTGTCGATCAGCGGGATCAAGTCCTTCATCACCACGTCCTCGAACGCCCCGCCCCCGCGGCCCGGCCCTGGTGCCGCCGGCTGTTCGCCCGCTTTCGTGGCGTACCCCTTCTCCATCACCACGACCATCGGCACCGCCTTCTTCTCCGCGATCAGGTTGTCCAGGATGAAGTGCATGTGCCCCTGCTTGGCCCAGCCGGTCTCGTCCTCCCCGCCGCCGTGTTGCAGGTAGAGCACCGGGTACTTCGCCTTCGGGTCGGCGTCGTAGTCCGGCGGGGTGTACACCTGGATGTGCCGGGTCTGGCCGGTCACTTTCGACTTGTACCACCGCGAGCGGACCTCGCCGTGCGGCACGTCCTTGGCGTGGAAGAAGTCCACCCCCTTCTCGGGGATCTCGATCCCGCTCGTCGGCCGGTTGGTGCCGAAGTAGGTGTCGGTGCCGGGGTCGTTCACGAACACCCCGTCCACCAGGAAGCCGTAGTAGTGGAAGCCGGGGACGATCGGCGTGGAGGTCAACTTCCACACGCCGTCGTCGCCCTTGGTCATGTCCCAGTGCCCGCGCGGCCCCAGCCCGTAGTTGGTGAACACCTGCACCTTCTTCGCGTCGGGTGCCTTGAACTGGAACGCCGCCCGCCCGTCGGCATACACCCGCGGGTACTGGGCGTTCGACAGGTTCGTGGCCGAGGGTTGGCCCTCGTCCTTCTTCTCCTCCGGCTTCTTCTCCTCCGGCTTCTTCACTTCGGGCTTCTTCTCCTCCGCCTTCTTCCCGCCGTCCTGGAAGATGAGTTGCGAGAAGTGGTACAGGTCGCTCTTCCACACCTTGAAGTCGTGCGCCCCGCCGGGGATGACGCGGTACTCGTGCGGCACCTTCTTCTCGTCGAGCATCTTGTGGACGTTCTCGCTGATGCGGGCCAGGCCGTCCTTATCGCCGCACGCCACGTACAGCAGCTTCAGCCTCTTGGCGGCGTCGGCGTGGTCCTTGATGAGGTCGTCCGGCTTCTTCGTGTTCGGGGCGGAGGAGAACCCGCCGACCCACGCGAACGTGTCCAGGTTGCCCAGCCCGAAGTTGAGCGACTGCCCGCCGCCCATGCTCAGCCCGGCCAGCGCCCGGCTCTCGCGGTCGGCCTTCACCGGGTACGTCTTCTCGACGAACGGGATGAGGTCCTTGAGCAGGTCTTGCTCGAACGCGGCGAACGCCGGCGACTGCTGGCCGAACGGGCTGCGTGCGGTCAAGTCCTTCGACGCCCGACCGTTCGGCATGACCACGATCATCGGGGCCAGTTTCTTGTCGGCGTACAGGTTGTCGAGCACGGCGACTGCCCCGCCCTTCGGCCACTCGTTTTCGTCCCCGCCGATGCCGTGCAGCAGGTAGAACACCGGGTACTTGGTCTTCCCCTTCGGATCGAACCCGGGCGGGGTGTAGACCGTCACCTTCCGCTTGTTGCCCACGGTGGTGCTGTCGTACTCCACCACTTCCGACTTGCCCCGCTCGATGCCGTCCCGCTTCTTGTCGTAGTCCTTCGGCGGGTCGGGGTACTTCTCGGCCTTGGCGTCCGGCTTCTTCTCGTCCTTCGGCTGGGCGAGTACCGGCCCGCAGGCCAGTGCGGCCCACGCCGCCAGGACCAGGATGCGTCCGCTCATGAGTCGTCCTCGGGAGAGTGAGAGGCGGCCGGCACGCCGTCGGGGGTCAGCGCGTCGGCCACCCGCGTGAGCAGGGCGAGGAGCGTTTCCGCCTCGCCGGGGTTCAGGGCGTCGAGCATCTTCGCCCGCACCGGTTCGCCGGCCGTCCAGAGCGTGCGGAACGCCCGCTTGCCCCCGGGCGTGAGCGAGACCGTTCGGGCGCGGGCGTCGGACGGGTGGGCCTCCCGTTCGACCAGCCCTCGCTTTTCTAACAGCACCAGCATCGCCCGCACGGTGCTCGGGTCGGACGACATGCGCCGGGCCAGTTCCCGCTGGGTGAGGGCGTGTCCGCGGGCGAGGGACGCCAGCAGTACGAACTGGTCGGCGGTCACGCCGTGCCGGGCGAACCGCCCCTCCGACTGCCGGTGCAGGGCGAGGTACGCGGCGCGGAGGGCGAGTGCCAGGTCGCTTCCGGTGGTCATGGGCGGCCGTCGCGGGATTCGTGCGTTAACGCACGATCAGGAATGGCAGGGTACGACCGCGGCGGAGCGGGTGCCAGTGAGAAAAGGGTGAGAGGGGGATGGCCGAGACCTCACCCCCCGGCCCCCTCTCCGAACGGAGAGGGGGTGTTCAACCTGTGATGGCTCGTGCCCTTTCGCGGACGCACAGACAGCGCATCGCATTGAACACCCCCTCTCCCGTGGGAGAGGGGGCCGGGGGTTGAGGTTTCTTCTTCACGTTGAACACCCCCTCTCCCGTGGGAGAGGGGGCCGGGGGGTGAGGTCGATACTCCACCTTGAACACCCCCCTCTCCCGTGGGAGAGGGGGCCGGGGGGTGAGGTCGGTACTCCACCTTGAACACCCCCTCTCCCGTGGGAGAGGGGGCCGGGGGGTGAGGTCTTGCTACCTTAACCATCCCTCCCCCGGAGAGCCTCTCCCATGCGCTCGCTCGTTGCACTGCTGCTCTGCTCGCTCCCGCTGCTCGCCGCGGACAAACCCGCGTACCGCGTGCTCGCCGCCGACCGCGGCACCGGCAAGCTGGCCATCGTGAACGCCAAGGGCGAAGTCGAGTGGGAGTTCGCTAACAAGCACGACGTTCACGACCTGCACGTGCTGGACAACGGCAACATCCTCACCCACACCTCGGCCACGAACGTCGTCGAGATCGACTTCAAGACGAAAGAGGTGGTGTGGAAATACGAGGCGAAGCCGAAGGACGGCTACAAGGGCCGCATCGAGATTCACGCCTTCCAGCGGCTGGCCGACGGCAACACGATGGTGGCCGAGAGCGGCAACACCCGCATCGTGGAGGTGGACAAGGACGGCAAGATCGTGAAAGAGATCGCCCTGAAAGTCGCCAAGCCGGACGCCCACCGGGATACGCGGATGGTGCGGAAGCTGAAGAGCGGCAACTACCTGGTGTGCCACGAGAGCGAGGGGGCGGTGAAGGAGTACGACGCGAAGGGCGAAGTGGTGTGGGAGTACAAGATCGACCTGAACGGGCGGAAGGCGAGCGGCGGTCACGGGCCGGAAGGGCACGGCACGGCGCTGTACGGGGCGGTGCGACTGGAGAGCGGCAACACGCTGATCGCGGGCGGGAACAACAACCGCGTGCTGGAGGTGAACCCGAAGGGCGAGGTGGTTTGGCAGGTCGATCAGAAAGACCTGGACGGCATCACGCTGGCCTGGGTGACGACGCTGCAAGTGCTGCCGAACGGGAACGTCATCATCGGCAACTGCCACGCCACCGACAAGAACCCGCAACTGATCGAAGTGACCCGCGAGAAGAAGGTGGTGTGGACGTTCAAGGACTTTAAGACGTTCGGCGACAACACGGCGTCGGCCGTGATCCTCGACGTGAAGGGCGTGGTGCGATGAGCCCTGGGGGAGTGAATGTCGTCTTCCATGTTAACGGCCCTACTCCTGTTCGACGTGTGCGCCGTCATCGGGGTCGTCGCCTTGGTTGCGGCACGATTCCAGAACGAACCGCTCGGCCTTGTGGTGTGGGTACCCGTTGCCGGGTGGGTGGTCGGCTACGGCGCCGGGTGCGTGACCGCGTGTGGCATTTGGCAGACGTGGCCTGGTGTCCAAGAGGCCACTGACGAGTGGGTCGTTTTCGTCACGTCCGCCCTGTCGGGGTCATTGCTGGGCGCGGCGACCGGGTGGGTGCTTGCCAGGGCGTACTCCGGGCGAACAGCGTCTCGGCAAAGCCCGACCGAGAATCTGTCACCGGATGGAAACACGCCCAGCACTCCCCGCCGGCTGGCACGGACCATCATGTTGGCGATCATCCTCGTGGTCGTGATCATGGAATGCCTGGGATGTACCGGGCTGTTTCAGTGGTTCCTAAACCAAGCCCCGGCGTGACGAGTGGTGGCCTTCGGGCAGGCGAGACGCCCTCGCCCTGTAGTCCCAACGGGGCCACCGGGAATAGTGACCGTATCGGAAGTCAAGCGGAATCGGCGACCGTCGAGTGTCGCCACGGGGTGTTGTGACAGACCATGGCGTTGACGATGGTGAGCAGCTTGTGGGCGACGGCGATGACGGCCACCTTGCCCGATTTGCCGGCCGCCTTCAGGCGGGTGTAGAAGGCCCGCCCGACCGGGTTGTGGGTAACAACCCCGCGACCGGCCGCGTCAGGCGGTGCCGCGGCCGGTGACGGGGATGCGGAGCAGTTGGCCGGTGCCCTTGATGCGGAACACCACCACGCTGCCCGCCTTCAGTTCGCCCCCGCCCACGTCCTTGTCGATGCGGAGGGTGAGCGCCCACACGGTGCGGTCGCCCTTGCGGTCCACCTTCAGGGTGGGGTCCAGCCTCAGGTACTTCGGCTCGGTCATCTCGGGCACGGCTTCCAGCTCGATGCCCGGCGTGTCCGACACCAGCGACACGTCCCGCACCAGCTCGTCGCGGGAGTTGAACGACCCCAGGTCGATCTTGTCGTCCTTCACGTTCGGCCCGTCCTTCAGCCGCACCACGCCGAGCAGGTGCGCCTTCACCTTCACCGTCGGCGTGTTCGTCAGGGTGATGCCGCGGCCGGTCGGGGTGAGGCCGACGTTCCGCTCGAACGGCCCCAGGTCGGCGTCGGTCGTCTTGCCGCCGTCGGCGGCGGTGCGGTTGAACTGGAGGGTCGTCTTGTACGCCCCGGCCACCCGCAGCACCGGCGGGTTCGGCGCCTCCTTGGTCGGCACCGGGGACATCTGGACGGCCAGCGCCGCCATCTCGTCGCGGGTGGCCGGCACGGGCGGGGTGAACGACAGGTGCGGCAGGCAGGCGGCGGCCACGTCGGGCGGGGGGAGGGCGGTCAGCAGGCCGTCGGGCGAGGCGGTGAACCCGCGGGTGGACGACCAGAAGTAGACGGCCTCCTCGGCCGTCCGCACCCCCTCGGCCATCGCCCTGAAGTCGATCACTTTCGGGTACACGTCGCACGCCTCGACCAGGGTGAGGGCGGTGTACAATTGCAGGTGCAGCGGCGCGGGCGAGTCCGAGCGGGAGCAGTCGAACCGCGTCTCCAGCACCTTCGTGGCGGACAGCTTGACGTTCAGCCGGATGATCACCCACGTCGGCTTGTCGGCACTGCCGGCCGGCACCACCACCTCGGGCACGGTGTCGCCCACGTCGCGGGTCGAGCCGGGGGCCTTCATCCGCTTCCAGTCGCCCGCCGGCACGCCCGCCTCGACCGCCCTCCGCGCCCGGTAGCCCACGTCGTTCAGGCCGAACGGCGGGTCGTTCAGGCCGAGTGCCGCCTTGCCCACCACCCCGCCGACGACCGCGGCGAACGGGTCCGGGTCGCCCTCCGGGTCGAACGCCAGGGCGGGCACGACGGCGAACTCGGCCAGCGAGCACTGCACGCAGCTGGTGTACCCGAACCGCACGCTGATCGGCACGTCGTTCTTGTTGCACACCCAGAACGGCACGCTCAGGTCGCCCGCCTCATAGTACTGCTGGCACTCGCGGTACTCGGCCCGGTCGGCGGTCGGTTCGTACCGCATCTTGTCGGCGTAGGCCAGCAGCCCGTCCTTCGCCGCTTCGGTCGTGTTGTTCGGGTTGTCCGGGCCGGTCGGGGTCGTGGGCAGTTGCGAGATGATGGTGACGGCGAACACCAGGGCGACGAACGCGGCCGCGGCGATCCCCAGTTTCACGTTCAGGCTCATGCCGGGGTTGACGGGTGGGCTGCTCATGGCGGGGCGAGTCCGGTCGTGGCGGGGTGCGTTCAGGAGTGTACGCCCCGAACGGCTCCGCCGTTC
>JANNVG010001331.1:0-4098 GCA_031414395.1 Fimbriiglobus sp. | reverse complement strand
GCCCCTGGTCGGTCATCATCGCCACCGCCCGGAGCTTGAACTCCGGCGGGTACTGGCCACGCACTTTGGTCATCGGTGGGTCTCCTGGTCAGTTGAGGATACACCGCTTTCCCACTGCCCACGATCCCTGGGGAGCTTCAGAGTAACGCCACCGGCAGTGTCGCCGCCGGGTTCAGTCGGGTGGCCGACTCTCGCCGAGAGTCGGCCGGTGAAACGGGTGGCCGACTCTCGCCGAGAGTCGGAGAGGGGGCGGGGCGGAGGAATCCCGCGTGCAGCGGGTGACGGATTTCAGCAACTCCACGTGTGTCACTTCGGCCGACCCCCTGTGACGGGACGGACGACACTCGCCGGCCGGTCGAACGAACAGAGACGCGAAATTTCGCCGAGTTTCGTTTTGACAGGTGCCGTCCGACGGTTTGCGCTCCTACGAAGTGGGGAGCGTAACCCCCGCGCGACATCCGGATTAGGCGTACTCAGCGAGTTGGTCTATTCCGGACGAGTTGGTCTAAACACTGTTCGGCGAGGGAGACTGGGTTAATGCCAGGAGAGTCGCAACCCCCACCGGCTCCCGACGGGCGTGCAAATTGTCCCAAGCTCCTGTCCATGCTGCACGCCCATCGCCTTCATGCTGAGGGTGTGCCACCCAGCCCGCATTTTCGCCGGGGCTTGGCGATTGTGCGGCGAAAGATTTTGGAGCTTTTCCAGCCCCGACCACCCGCCGATGATATTTTACCACGTTGGCGGGTGGGACTGGACGCGGTAAGCTATTCCCGTACACGGTCAAGGGAGGCTTGGAATCTATGGCTCAACCACTTGAGGACTTCGTAAAGGAAGCACTGGGCCGGGGTCTCTCGCGCGAGGACATCCTGCGCGGGCTGGAACAAGGCGGCTGGTCGGGCAAAGAGATCCAGACCGCCCTCGACGCCTACGTGGAAACCACACTGCCGCTGCCGGTGCCCCGAAAGCGCGTTTCCGGCTCGCCCAAGGAAGCATTCCTCTATCTGCTAATGTTTGGGATGCTCTATACCTTTACCGTCGCGCTCGGCTCGATTTTATTCCAGTTGATCGATCTGGTGCTCCCGCTGCCGGGAGAGACTGTGGCGTGGCTGCTGTCATCACTCCGCTGGGGCGTTGCTACCGTGGTCGTGGCCTTTCCGCTTTTTCTGTTCCTAAGTTGGCTCATCGCCCGCGAAGCGGTGCAAAATCCGGGTCACGAGATTTCACCTGTTCGGCGCTGGTTGACTTATCTGACGCTACTTTTCACCGCCGTAGCGCTGGTGTGCGACCTGATTTCATTGATTCTCAGGTTCCTGGAAGGCGATCTCACGCTGCGTTTCGGACTCAAAGTACTCGTGGTCGCACTGATCGCGAGCGGCGCGTTCGGCTATTATCTCAGTGGTTTGCGCCGCGGTGAGCGGACGTCGCCACTGCCGGCCCGGACCCGGCACCCGGCAGCGAAGTTCGCTCTGGCCGGGCTTATTGGCTTGGTGCTTGTCATCTTGGGGACCGCGGCATACTTCGCCGGCAGTCCCGGCCGAAACCGCCTCCTGGAACAGGACTCCCAGCGTGTGCAGGACTTGAGAGACATTGCCTCCAACGTCGAGCGATTCCATGCCGACAGCGGCAAACTGCCGACTTCACTGACAGATTGCGATGTCAGCCCGGCGACGTTCATTGAGCACAAAAAGGATCGAGTCAGCGGCGAGCCTTATCTCTATCGAGTGGTGGACAGCACGCATTTTGAAGTCGGAGCAACCTTCGCGCTACCCAACTCCGAGGACGAGGCCGGGGGAACGGACACGCGATTCTGGAAACACGAGGCCGGACCGGCCGTATTCCGCATTGAAATAGCACAGAAAAAGAGATGACAGCCGAAGAGGAAGCGGGCAGTGCTGGCGAGCAACCCGTTGAGCGTTCGCCGAGCGACCTCGGGCGTGGCACCCTGACGCGGCGCGGGGTGACGCGGCCCCGATGACGCAGGGTTGCTGTGTGGTGCGGGGTTGGAAAGGCGCGCCGTCCCAGGAACTTCCCCCGGTGAGTGACGACGTCTGACGCCTCCGACCCCTGCGTTCGCAGGGGTTTTCGCATTTCCGGGCAGGCCGTCGCCCTCGTCGCGGAGGGCGTCCGCGACGGGTCGCGTGTCGGTGGGAGGGCTACCCCCGCTTGTGATCGCTGTCCCCGACTCGTCGCCGTCACTCGCCCGCCGCCGGGTCCGGCGGCGGTGCTGACACCGGGCTGTCACTCGCGCCCGGCGGATCGGCCGCCTCCGCCCGTCGGCATCCGCGACCTGCTGCCCATCTTCACCACCGCCATCGGCACCGACGACCTGGAGGCGCTGCGGACGGACCTGTTCGACGAGAGCCACCTGGCCCTGCCGTACCACTCGGTGAACACGGACATCAACAAGCGGATAAGTCCCTGCTGCCGACCAGCGACACCGCGAAGGCGAAGAGCGACGAGTGAGGCGAGCACACTGGTCGGGCGGGTCGAGCGGGGGATCGCGGGTGCCGGTGTGAGGATTCATGGGGGCAAACACCACTGCTCGCCGCGACGACCCGCCATTTCCTGGATCGCGGCGGATGGCGAGATTTCGAGGGCCGCCGACTCGGTTCTCTCGACGCATTACAGAAAATCCGAAAGTGGGCAGAACAATGCTTGCGAGCGGAAAAGTCATCGTTTACGATCCTTCTCAAACAGCCTGTAACACCGCTGAGGCGGGTTGTGTCCAGAACCAACCGGGAAGACTGGCGACACCTGCTTGACTGGCGACGGCTCGCGCGGCTGTCGAACGAGGGGCTTGGGCGGTTCGACATCGCCGCCGTGAATCTCGCATGTGCGGCGGGGTTGCCGGACGCCAACGGGATTGATGTCGCGTCCTGTCTGCGTCGGCTGAATGAGTGGGCGGGAGCGGTTCGCGGCTACACCGAACGGTTGATGCCGCAGTTCCTCCGCGACCCGTCGAAGTACGAAAGCTCCGAAGGCTACTTCCGGGTGCTATGTCTCGTCACTGTGCTTCAGCGTGACTTGGGCGTGATGTACAACCCGGCGAAGATTCACGAAGACGCCCCGTTCGACACCGCCGATTCGTTCATTCACGGGGTCATCGAGGGCAAGGGCGGCACCTGTGCGACGTTGCCGGTGGTGAACGCGGCGGTGGGACGACGGCTCGGCTATCCGATCAAGCTTGCCACAGCAAGAGGCAAGCACTCCAACCACCTGTTCGCCCGCTGGGAGGACGCCACGACCGGGGAGCGGTTTAACATCGAAGCATCCGGGAGGGGGTTGACGACACCCACGGACGACTTCTTCCGCTCCCCGGATTACGACCTGTCCCTGGAAGTGGAGCGTGACGGGGGCTTCTTGCGGTCGCAATCGCCCCGAACGGAGTTGTCAGGGTTCCTGAGCCAACGGGCGTGGCGGTGGCAAGACTTGCGAGACTGGTGGCGGTGTTCGGATGCGTGGGCGTGGGCAGTGTCCTTGACGCCAGAAAACAAGCTCACCGAAAACTCGCTCAGAAGGTGTCTCAACGAGTGGGATAAGGAGCAGGAACAGAAGAAGTCAGCAGGGTTCCCAGGTGTTCTCGTTCAGGCGGTGTGCCGCCAGTTCCCGGACACCTTGCCGTTGGAGTTGGAACAGCGGTACTGCGGATTGACGGCAACCCAGCACATGCTCACCGACCCCCGGCTCGAAGAGAAGTATTGGAGTCGGATGAGGCGGGGCGACTACAGCCGAGTGCCGACAAGCGTGGTGGCAGACTTCGCCGCAACGACGCAGTGCCGGATTCACCTGCTGTTCAACTGACAGGAGAGGCGACGATGTACAACCCTACTCTCGGTCGCTGGATGACGGAAGACCCCATCGGGTTCGATGCTGGCACAACCAACTTCTATGGCTTTGTCAGCAACAATCCGCTCAACATGGTTGATCCTTCCCGATTATCCATGATCCCTTCAGTCATGCTTAGTGACTGTCCCACAAGGTGGTGTTAAGCGGCATTGTGATATTGGAACTCGGCGTCCACATGTTTCGGCTTCAGCCGGTTGAGCATGAGGTGAATCATGGCCAACTTGACGAAGGCCTCCGACGACCGGACGCTCT
>JANNVG010001330.1:0-3668 GCA_031414395.1 Fimbriiglobus sp. | reverse complement strand
CCAGCAACCGCGGGCCGTCCTGGAACCACTCGATCGCCAGCACGCCGACGTACTCCAACTCCGTCATCACCCGCAGGGCGAACTCGCACGCCCGCTCGGTCAGTTCTTCACCCGTGCCGCCGGCCGGGGCGAAGCTGCGGTACAGCATCCCCTCGCGGTGTTCGTTCTCGGTCAGCGGATAAAACGCGGTGGCACCATCCCGACCCCGCACGGCGATAATGGAAACTTCCCGGTCAAACGGCACGAACCCCTCGAGGATGAGCGGACGCCCGCCGAGGGTGGTCCACGCGGCTTCGACATCGGCGGCGGTTCGTAGCACGGCTTGCCCCTTGCCGTCGTACCCGAAGCGGCGAGTCTTCAGCACGGCGGGTAAGCCGATGGAAGCAATTGCGGCGTCGAACTGCTCGCGGGTGTCGATGGGGGCGAACGGCGGGGTGGGGATGCCGAGCGACTCGAAGAAGGACTTTTCGACCAGCCGGTCTTGCGACACCTCGAGTGCCTTCGGCGGGGGGAACACCGGCACCCGCTCGGCCAGCCAGCGGGCCGACTCGACCGGCACGTTCTCGAACTCGTAGGTGACGACATCGGAGCGCTTCACCAGCTCGTAGAGCGCTTGCAGGTCGTCGAACTCGCCGCGGACGTGCCCGGCCGCGACCGCCGCACACGGGTCGGCCGCCGGGTCGAGGACGGTGGAGGTGATGCCGAGCGGGTGGGCGGCGAGGGCGAGCATCCGCCCGAGTTGCCCGCCGCCGAGGATGCCGAGGCGCATTTCACAAGTTCCAGGTTCCAAGTTCCAGGTTCCAAGTTCTGGCCAGTCGCGTTCAACTTGGAACCTGGAACTTGGAACCTGGAACTAAGCTTTGGGGTCGGGCTTCTCCATCACCTCTTGCGTCTGCCTCGCGCGGAACGCCAGCAGCTTCTCCCGCACGGCCGGGTACTTGTTCGCCAGGATCGCGGCGGCGAGGAGCGCCGCGTTCGTCGCACCGGCTTTGCCGATGGCCAGCGTGCCGACGGGGATGCCGGCCGGCATCTGCACGATGCTCAGCAGTGCGTCCTGTCCGCGGAGTAAGCTGGCTTCGTGGGCCACCGGCACGCCGAGCACGGGCAGGTGCGTCTTCGCCGCACACATGCCGGGCAGGTGCGCCGCCCCGCCTGCCCCGGCGATGATCACTTCCAACCCGCGGTCGAACGCGGTGCTCGCGTACTCGAACAGCTTGTCCGGCGTGCGGTGGGCCGACACGACTTCGCACTCGTGCGGGACGCCGAGTGACAATAGGGTGTCAGCGGCGTGCCTCATCACGTCCCAGTCGGAACGCGACCCCATGATGACGCCGACCAGCGGGGTTGTCGGGAGTTGGCTCATTTCACCACCAGAACCCAGTCGTTCTCGTCCGGGGCTTTGAGGTCCACGTTCCGGCCCTTGATGACCTCGCCGGTGCGGGGGTTGATCCACTCGACCGGCCGCGGCTTGTCCTGACCCACCGCCACCGACACCTTCCCGCCGACCGGCATGTAGATGACCACCGTGCCGCTCTTCGCGTCGGTGGCGCAGGCGATGAACTTGGCCGGGACTTTCGGGTCGGTCTGTGTCACCAACTCCTGAGCCGGGCGGAGTTCTGTCCACTTCACCGACTCGAACAGGTCGCGGACGTGCTTCATCTGCCCGGCGGCGGGCAGGTCAATCGCCTCGCTCCACACCTTCGCGATGCCGGTGCCCTTGTGGTCGGTCGGCTCCTCGCCCGGCTTCGTGTGCCAGCTCCACACGCCGTGCCCGCCGTAGGTGACGCCCGCCACCGGGGCACTCAGCAGGCTCCAGTAGATCGCCCGCCGCACGTTCAGTTCTGGGTGCGGCTTCTTACTGCTGTACCCGTTGTGGTTCTCGTAGGGCGGCTCCAGGTTGATGACCGGCCGCGTGAACTCCTTCCGCTTGCCGTACTCCGCCACCGGGCCGCCGGTCATCCACTTGAGCGCCTTCTCGCTGTCGCCGTGCCCGGATTGATACCCCAACACCGTCAGCCACTTCTCGTCTTCCCAGTCCTTCCACGGGAAGTTCTCGCCGGTCGGGTGGGTCGTCACCGGCGCATCAGGCTTGTCGCCGAACACCGCCCGGCCGATGCGCTTCCACATGGCCCCCTCGTCTTTGTTGTAACTGTTATCGCCGGCCAGGATCCACATCACATGTGAATCCTTGTATCGATTCACTTCAAACTTCACGAGTGTAACAATCTGCTCCTCGGTCAGTTGCTTCCCCGCGTCGACTTTGCTGTTCGCCCAGCACAACACCGGCACGGCCAGCAACCCGGCATCGTTGATCGCCTTCAGCCGCGCGTCACACCGTTTGTAGAAGGCCTCGTTCGGCGTCAGCTTGCCGTCCTTGAGGGTGTACGACGGGTTGCCGTCGGCGTCGGTCGGGGCACACCGCCACGGCGAGGCCATGTTGAACTGCACCGCCGTGAACCCCTTCTTCACGCGGTCGGCCAGGTACTTGTCCCAGTCCTTCTCGGTGCTCAGTGCCGGGCCGGTCCAGCAGGTGTCGGCGAGGAAGAAGAACGGCGTGCCGTCGGCGTGTTCCAGGTGCGTGCCGGATTTGGCCACGCGAATGCGGCCGTGCTTGGCGAACGGCGTGTCGGCGGCCGTCACCGCGGAGGCGATGGCGACCACGGCGACGAGGGAGAGGAGTCGCATAGGGGGATCCAGGAAGGGGAACCACGAATCTCACGAATACCACGAATGAAGACAGAAGCAGTGAATAAGGAAGGCAGGAAACCAGGAAGAGAGCAACACAACTCTGTTCCTGCCTTCCTGGGTTCCTCATTCATCATGTTCCTCTCTCTTCTCTGTCTTCATTCGTGGTATTCGTGTGATTCGTGGTGAACACTCTTCATCTTTGAACTCTGGCGCTGCCGCCCTTGGCGAGCGCTTCCACCTCGGGCAGCTTGGCCATGGTCACGTCGCCGGGGAAGGTGGTGAGCAGTGCCCCGTGCGCCCAGCCCAGGTTCAGCGCCTCCTGCGTCGGGCGACCCGAGATCAACCCGTAGATCAGGCCCGCCGCGAACCCGTCGCCCCCGCCGATGCGGTCCACCACGTCCAGGTGGCACTTCGGGGCGGTGAAGTTCTGCCCGTTCAGCCACAGCACAGCGCTCCACTCGTGCCGGTTCGTCGTGTGAACCTCCCGCAGCGTCGTCGCCACGGCCTTGATGTTCGGGAACTTCTGCACCGCCTTGCCGATGGTCTCGAAGAACTTGCTCGTGTCGAGTCCGGTGTCGGCCTTCTGCCCGTCGATGCCCAGGCCGAGTTGCAGGTCTTCTTCGTTCCCGATCAGCACATCAACGTGTTCAACAATCCGCCCGAGCACTTCCGTCGGCTTGCGATCCCCACCCGCCGCGGCCCACAGCTTCGCCCGGTAGTTCAAGTCGAAGCTGGTGATCGCCCCGGCCGCCTTCGCCGCCTTCATCCCTTCGATGATGAGTTCGCTCGTCGTGTCCGCCAGCGCCGCGAAGATGCCCCCGCTGTGGAACCACCGCACCCCGCCGCCGAAGATGGCCTTCCAGTCGAAGTCGCCCGGCCGCAGCAGTGCCCCGGCCTCGTTCGAGCGGTTGTAGAACACGACCGGGTTCCGCACGCCCGCCCCGCGGTCGCTGTACACGGTGGCGATGTTCGGCCCGCGG
>JANNVG010001329.1:0-2007 GCA_031414395.1 Fimbriiglobus sp. | reverse complement strand
GTGCTCCCGGGGGTGTTTGGTGTCGCCTGGCGCCTGGGGGGGTGTCCCCCACACCCACGCGGGGCGCCCCGCGCCCCCACTTCACTCGGTCATCCGCAGTTGGCACGGGGCGGGGTCGATGCTCACCAGGATCGGGCGTGTGAAGTGCGGAAACGCGACGACCGCCTGACCCGGTGCTAGCCCCGGCAGGCGGTCCCACAGGCCGTCGTCCACCCCGCCGACTTGCCGCTTCAGTTGGTTCACCACGAACGGGTCGGTCAGCTTGTGCAGGATGAAGCTGTTGCACAGCCCCAGCACTTGCTTCGGCAGGTGGGCGGGCAGCTGCGTGACGAAGCACAGCCCGAGCCACCGCTTGCGACCCCGCTTGGCGATGCGGGCGACTTGCTGAAACAGGATCGGCGTCTTGTCGATCCGCTCGTCGCTCAGGAACTCGTGGGCCTCCTCGATGACGATGAGCACCCGCGGCGGCTTCGCCCCGTTCTGCTTCTCGAACCGCTCGTACGCTTCGTCCTGGGCCGACTGCACTCCGCGGAGCAGGTCGGCAATCACCAGGTTGTTCAACTCGGAGTAGCCGGAATCCGACAAGTCGAACACGCTGAGCGTGCCGGGCTTCAACAGGGTCGAGTACGTCACCGGCTTGGGGCCGTCCGCGTCGTCGTGGAACACCTTCAGCCGGTTCAGCCGGCCGAGCCGCCCCATCAGCCCCCGCCACGAGATGGCGTTCTTGGGCGGGTTGGCGGCGTGGACCCGCGTGCGGATCGCCCGAATCCCCTCCGGCGTGTTCAGTTGCTTGCTGTTCGGCCGGACGCTGATGTCTTCGCCCTCGTCGTCTTCGTCGCCCGCCTTCTTCCGCCCCTTCTTCGCGTCCCCGCCGGCGGAGTCGGCCCGCGCCAGGCACGCCCCCACCACGTCCATCAGGATGCCGAGCGTCATCCGCGGGTAGCCCCGCTCGAACTCGTCCAATTCCAACACCATCTGCTCTTGCTCGGCGCTCCCCTTCGCCGGAAAAATGCCCAACTCCCGCATCACCTCCTTCGTGATGTCGTAGGCCTTCAGGAACCGCTCCTGCTGGGCGTCGCTCAGGCCCAAAATCTCGAACACCTGATACGGCGACAGCCACGCGAACTGGAGGCTGAACTCTCGCCGCCGCGGGTGTTGCGGGTTGGTGGTGTCGCGGCCGACGAGGTGGAACACGCTCATGGCGTCGGTCGGCACGCCCTCGGCGGCGAGCTTGCGCTCCCGCAGCCCCGCTGACATCCGCTTGTCACTGTTCGGCTCGTTCAGCCGGGTGTACTCGCCCTCCACGTCCAGAAGCACCACCGCCATGCCCGCGTCGGTCGCCCGCTTCACCAGCCCGGCCACCGTGTTCGACTTGCCCCCGCCGGTGGTGCCGAGAATCGCCGTGTGCCGCGGGAACACCGCCTTCACGTCCGACGGCACGCCGACCACCACCCCGTCGTGACCCGCGGCCAACCCCAGCCGCACGTCGCCGCCGCACTTCAGGACCGTGCCGGACTCGGCGTCGCTCAGCACCCACACGGGGCTGTTCGGCAGCGGACGGAGCCGCGGCGGGGTGAGCGTGCCGTCGGCCAACTCCTCGCCCAGGATGCTCACCTGAATGCGGCCGTGGTACGGCGGCAGGTAGTCGCCGCCGTGGGTGGCCACCGCTTGCAGCATGGGCGAATCGCCGCGGAGGCCGTCGGGTTCGGCGAACGGCCCGGCGGTGACGACGCCCAGGTACTGCTTGTCTTTGCTCGTGATGCGGACGAGCGACTGCGCCGGCGCGCGGTGCAGGTGGTCGTTCGGCAGCAGCACGGTGACGGTCAGGTCGGAGCTGCCGGGCAGGTCGAAGAGGGTGCGGCCGACGGAGCCGGCGAGGGCGGGGTCGACCTTCACCGGCCCGCCGGCGGCGGCAATCTCGGCGTCCAGGGTGGTCGGCGTGTCGGGCATGGTAAACTCCAGTAGGTCGGGTCGAGTCTTCGAGGCCCGATAAAATGAATCGCGAGA
>JANNVG010001328.1:0-4507 GCA_031414395.1 Fimbriiglobus sp. | reverse complement strand
GTTCCTGGCGAACCCGGCCCGCATGGGCCGTGGGTGGGTGACACCTGCGATTGCCACCCACGGCCCTTGCGGGCCGGGTTCGCCTTCAATCAGAACTCGATCCGGAGGCCGTCGAAGGCGAGTGCCACGCCGGGCGGCAGTGGCGGCTGGTCGTCCCAGTCCCACTTGTGCGACATGTGGGTGAAGTACGTCCGCTTCGGCTTCACCCGCCGCACCACGTCGAGCGCATCTTCTAACCCGAAGTGCGACGGGTGTGAGTCGCCCGGCCGCAGGCAGTCGAGTAGCAGCGTGTCGAGTCCTTCGAGCAGCGGCCAACTGCACTCGGGGATGAGGTTCACGTCGGTGCAGTACGCCAATTCGCCGACGCGGAAGCCTAGCACGTTGAACCGCCCGTGGATCAGCGGGATCGGCGTGAACCGCTCGCCCAGCAGGTCGAACGGGCGGCTGTCGATGCGGTGGAAGGCGAGTGACGGCAGCACGAAGCTGGGGACGTTGTCCGGCGGCGGGTGGAAGGCGTAGCTGAACGCCTGCCGGATGACCTCTTCCACGTCTTCGGTGCAGAACACCGGCAGGGCGTGACCCAACTTCATGGGGAAGATGCGGGCGTCGTCCAGGCCGAACAGGTGATCGACGTGGTAGTGCGTGTACAGCACCGAATGCACCAGGCCGATCCGCTCGCGGACGAGTTGCAGCCGCAGTTCCGGGCTGGTGTCGATGAGCACGTTGCCGCCGGGCAGGTGCAGCAGCACCGACGGCCGCGTGCGGCTGTTCTTCGGGTTGGTGCTGGCACACACGGCGCAGTCGCACCCGATCATCGGCACCCCCATGGAGGTGCCGCACCCGAGGACGACCAGTGTGCGGGGCGAAGCCATGCGGCCATTCTATGGTGAACCGGCGGGTCACGCCGGGGTTTCGCGGGCCACTCTCATTGGTTCCGGCCGACACCCATACCCCCCTCCGGAACCATCGTCGCTGGTCCGGAAGAAAGAGCGTTCGAGTTACTGCGGGGTCGCTTTCTCAGCGTTGCCGCCGTGGTCGTCCAGGTGGACCTGCTTGTACCCGCCCTTCATCATGAAGATGACGAGCAGGATGAGGAACCCGACAGCGAGGGCACCGGGCACCGCAGCCGTGTAGAACAGGGCTTTCCGCGCCCCGGTGTCGCGGGCGGTGTCGAGCGGCTCCTTGTCCTTCTCGAAGTTGGGCAACCCGTCCGTGTCCCACCACGTCTTCAGCCCTTTCAGATTGGCTTTCAGTTTCTCGCCCACCGGCTTGCCCGCCGCCTCCTCTTTGTCGAGGGTGGCTAGGTCGGCTTCGAGGGTGGTCTTGGCGTCGGCCGGTGCTTCCTTGCCCTCCTTCTTCGCGGCTTCGATCTTGGCCAGCACGCCCTTGTAGTCGTCGAACACCTTCAGCTTGCCGTTGTCCAGCCCGGCCACCGGCGGGGCGAGGTCGGGGGCGACCGCGGACACAACCGGGAACCCGTCCGGCTTCAGTTGCCCCTTCTTCTCCGGCTCCTCGTCGCCGTGCCGCGAGGCGTACCGCTGGTACGTCTCTTCGGACTTCTCGCGGAGGTTCTGAACCGCCGCGAGGTCTTGTTTGTACCCGATGCCCGGCCCGCCGAGCATCCCCGCCGCCAACATGCCGATGCCCCCGCTCAGCCCCAGGGCGAGCGCCCCGCCCTTCGGGAAGCGTTCGGAGATCACCCCCAGCAAGGTCGGCCAGTAGAACGTCTTGCCCAGGGCGTAGATGGACACCGCCCCGACCCACAGCCAAACGGTGTCGGTGTACGGCTGGCCGAGCAGATACAGGCCGGCGGTGCCGAGCAGGGCGCTCACCAGCAGCAGGCCGATGGGGTTGATCTTGTGGACGATCGGCCCGGCGAAGAACCGCAGGGTGAACATGAGCGCGTTCGTCCAGATGAACGCGAGCAGCGCGGTCGTCTCGTCCTTCAGCACTCGCGCGGTGATGTTCGTGATCCAACTGTCCGTGCCCAGTTCCACGTACCCGACCAGGGCGTGCAGCACATAGATGAACGCCAGCAGCAGGCTGCCCAGGGCGAACTTGGTGTACTGCATGTACCACACCCAGATGACCGCGGCGACCATGTACCCCACGAACCACGGCACCCCTTTCAGCCCCAGGTCGCCGAGCAACTTGGGGAGGGCGAGGCCGAGCAACAAAGCGGCCACCGCGAACCCGAGCAGGCCGACCGTGCCCATCATGCTCGGCACCGACACCCCGGCCGTCTTCGCCTCCGACTTGGGGAACGGGCGGTTGAACATCATCACCCCGTACATGACCACCGGCACCAGGAACACGCCCAGCTTGAACTCCCACGGGATGGTCCCGCCGATCCCCTTGAACGCCAGCCCGACGACCGCCCCGAGGATGAGGCCGAGCGGCCAGCCGGCGTGCAGGATGTTCAGCCAGTGCGTCTTGTTCCGCGGGAACAGGCTGGCGGTGAGCGGGTTGATGACCGCCTCGCACGTGCCGTTGCCCAGGGCGAACAGCCACATGCCCACGTTCAGGCAGACGAACGCCGCGTCCTTCCCCATCGCGTTGTACACCGGGGTGGCGGCGAAGGTGATGACCGCCGACGACAGGTGCAGCAGGAAGGCCACCAGCATGATCTTCCCGTACCCGAACAGGTCGGCGAAGAAGCTGAAGAAGATGATGGCGATGCCGAACCCGATCAGCCCGCCGCCGCTGATGCCGCCCAACTCCGCCTGCGTGAACCCGAACTGGTTGCCCCAGTCGGCCAGGATGAACCCGCGGACCGAGAACCCGATGCCGGCGGCGATGAGGGTGAAGAAGCTGGCCCAGAACAGGAACTTCTCGTTCGTGCCGAAGGACTGGCCGGCGGATGGCCCGGACGGGGCCGCTGCTGTCGCCATGGGTGCGATCACTCCGGGAGGGGGCGTCGGGGGAGGGGAGACGCTCGTGAAGTGTGGGGATGATACCAACCGCCGGCGGGAACGGCGAGGCGGGCGGGCGCGCGCGTGAGCGGCCGCTACGGGTGGCCGACTCTCGCCGAGGGTCGGAGGGGGGCGTTGCCGGAGTGTCGAACGTGCAGTTGCTCGAAGCCGTCACTCGCTGCACGCTGGCTTCCTAGGCGAAGGCCCCCGTCCGACTCTCGGCGAGAGTCGGCCACCCGTTCGAACCGACTTTCGGTGAGGCTCGCCTCGCCCCTGCCGCACGTTCCGATTGTGCTGCCTCGCCATCGCCCCGTGTCGCCACCGCCCGCCCCTTTTCGCTCAGGTACACCCGCCGGTCGCCCGATGGTTGACGCATCACCGGCTCGGAGGCCGACGGTCATGCCCGACTTGAACGTGCTCGCACTCGTGAAGGGAGCGGAACGCTTCGTGTTCGTGTACGACGACGACAGCCGCGACGAGACGATTGCCGCCATCCGCGACCACGCTGCCGACCCCGCGGTCAGCTTGAACTGGTTCGACGCGGCGGTGCTGACCGAACGTGCCCGCAAGCAGGCGGGTGAACCGCAGCCGGTGCCCGATGACTCCCCCACGTCCAGGATGTGACGGCCCCGAGGTCGGAACTTGACGCTCGAACAGGCCCTCGCCGACTTCCTCGCACACCTCGGGCTGGAAAAGAACGCTTCACCCCAAACGGTGAAGTCGTACCGGGAAGACCTGTCGCAAGCGCTACAGTTCCTCCGCGACCTGACCAAGCAGCAGTCGTTGCCCGTTGAAGACTGGAACACGCGGCACCTGCGGGCGTTCGTGTCGTGGCTGCACGGCGAGAAGTACGCCAAATCGACGGTCGCCCGGCGGCTGGCGGCGATCCGCACCTTCGGCAAGTTCTTGTGTCGGCAAGGCACGCTCGAAACGAACCCGGCGGTCGGGCTGCGTGGGCCGCGGCAGGAGAAGAAGCTGCCGCACTTCCTCACCCTCGAAGACGTGGCCCGGCTGCTCGACGTGCCCGGCGGCGCGACGTGGCTCGGTCGGCGTGACCGAGCCATTCTCGAAGTGCTCTACTCGGCCGGCCTGCGCGTCTCCGAGTTGGTCGGGTTGAACCTGCCCGATGTGGCACTCGCCGACGGCATCCTGACCATCCGCGGGAAGGGCAAGAAGGAGCGGCTGGCGCTCATCGGCGAACACGCCACCGCCGCACTGCGGGCGTGGTTGGCCGACCGCCCCGAGGTGCTGTCCGGCGCGAGCCGCATCACCGACGCCATCTTCCTGAACCGCAACGGCACGCGGCTGACCACCCGCAGCGTCGGCCGGCTGATGGAGAAACACCTGAAGCGTGCGGGACTCGACCCCCGCACCACCCCGCACACGTTACGGCACAGTTTCGCCACTCACTTGCTGGACAACGGCGCGGACATCCGCGGCGTGCAGGAACTGCTCGGCCACAAGAGCCTGGCCACTACGCAGGTGTACACCCACGTGACCGCCAAGCGGTTGAACGAGGCCTACCAGAAGGCCCACCCCCGCGCCTGACCACCGACGATCCCAGGCGCGTGAGTTGTTTCAGGAGCGGCCGGGTT
>JANNVG010001327.1:0-1926 GCA_031414395.1 Fimbriiglobus sp. | reverse complement strand
GGCAGGCGGCTGGTCCCTCGCCCCTCGCTGGCGCTCCGGCCGACTGACCTTGTGCCACTCAATGCATGTCCGCCGACTTGTTCGCCCGAGGCGCGAGCGTGGGGCCGATGGCCATCTCGAGCCGGTCGCTGGCCCCTCGCTCGCGCGTCGGGCTAACAGCCACTGGCAATGCCGACCTGACGCTCAGTAACAAGCCGGGCGGATTCACCGTAACCCCTTGGCCGGCATGGGTGGTTCCACGATTCGGGCATGGTTCCACGGAGGGGTGGGGGGAGGTGGAAAGAACCACTCGCCCCAAGAACCGAATCCGCTCGCGGAGCGAGCAGACCACTTTGTCAGCCGTCCACCGGCAGCCACTGGGTGATGTCGGTGCGGGTGTGGGCGGACGTCTGGTTCAGGTCCGGGCAGGCGCGGTAGGCGGCCTCCCACGCCGGGCCGAGTTGGTCGAGCGCGGACAGCGGCACCTGCGGCCACTCGCGGTAGATGAGCACTTCGTCCGGCGTGTGCGTGAGCACGGCCGAGGTGGGCAGGATGGCCGCCGCCGCGTGGGTGACGGCCGCCCCGCCCGCGCCGGCCGGGGCCGCGAACACGCACACTTCACTCTTCGCCCACGGCCCGCGACCGGCCGCCGCCGGCACCGCCTCGGCGAACGCCCGGTCGAGCGCCTCGGCCACCGCCGCCGGCGGGCCGAACTTGGCCTTCATCATGCCGGCCAGGTCCACCTCGCCGAGTCGTTCGGTCAGGTAGTCGCGGGCGGTGTCGCGGAGCAGTCGGTACAGCACCTCCGGCCCGCTGCCGGTGTTCATGCACGCCTCGAACACCCCGCCCAACTCTTCGCTCACCCGCCGCTGGAACCGCTGCTCGACTTCGTTCAGGTCGTGGTCGTCGAGCGACTTCAGGTACCGCTGGGCGGCGTCCTCCACCGTCCCGCACCCGACCGGCAGCAGGAGGTCCGATTCGGTCGGCGGGATGGGCGTTTCGGCGTCGGCCGCCATCAGCACCTGATACTCGCCCAGCCGCCGCCGGCAGGTGCCCAGGTCGTTCATGCGGGCGACGAGCACGGCGAGCAGCTCGGCGTACACGTCGGCCAAGTGCTTGTTCACCGCCGCCTCGTACCCGCCGTCCGGGTAGTCGCGGAGGGCCTCGGCCAGTTCGGTCGCGTTCGGCTTCTTCACGCCCTTGTGCGTGGACGTGTAGTGCAACAGGCGGTCGTAGGCGGCGGCGGCCTTCGCCTCGGCCGGCGCCACCAGCGCGCGGACGGCGTGCACCTGTTGTTCCACCAGCATGAGCAGGCGGCGGCTCACCTCCTCCGCCCCGGTCATGCGGAAGCCGGGCGTGTCCAACAGGGCCGGCACCAGTTCGGCGATCTGTGCGGTGGCGTCGGCGGCCAGCCGCCCGGCTTCGGCCTCGATGGCCGCGGCCGTCGGCCCCGGCCCGCGGCCGGGCGTCTCCCGCGGCGGGCCGAACAGCGTCACCATGCGGTTGACGGCGGCGGTCACCACCGCCGGCTCGGGCAGCTTGGCCAGCCAGCCCTTCGGGGTGAGCGGGTCGAACACCCGCCGCAAGTGGGCGTCGACCGCCTCGCCCAGGTCGGCGTCGGCGGCGGCGCGGAGCCGCTTGCGGGCGGCGTCCGGGGTCAGGCCGAGGGCGTCCCACCGCTCGTGCGCCCAGCGGGCGGCGTCGGTCGGCGGCTGGTCGGCGGCCAGCCACTGGCCGATGAGCACCGGGGCGATCACCCGCGCCGTCCGCATCACCACCGCGTGCTTCGGCCACGTGAACCGCCGATGGCCGACGGCGGCCACGTCGGACGGGCGGTCGCCGCGGGCGTGGGGGGGCGGGGGGGGCGCCGGGGGGGGCACGGGGGGGCCCCCGGTGGGGGGGGGGGGGGGGGGGGGGGGGGGGGGGGGGGGGGGCCCCCCGGGGGGG
>JANNVG010001326.1:0-4973 GCA_031414395.1 Fimbriiglobus sp. | reverse complement strand
AGGTGTCCAGGTCCGGGCACTCCTTCACGAGTGCTTGCGACATGCCGGCGCGGAAGTCTTCCACCGGCACCTGGGTCGGCACCCCGTTCACGTCCATCAATACGTAGGTGCCGAGCGGGGAGACGTGAACCTCGAACCCCTCGACGGTGACGGGTGGCGGGGGCGGTGGGGGCGGTGGGCCGACCGGCGGCGGCGGGTTGTTCCCGCCCCCTTCGCTCGCCGGTGTGGTGACGAACGCCGACCCGAACAGGCGGGTGGCCCCGGTGTAGTCGTACACCCGGAACAGCAGCTTGCCGGACGGCTCATCGACGCGGGTGCCGCGGCCGATCATCTGGTAGAAGGTTATCGGGCTTTTCATGTACCGGAAGAAGGCGATGTTGCGGACGGCGGGCACATCCACGCCGGTGGTGAGCAGGTCCACGGTGGTGGCGACGAACCGGGCGGTGGATTGCCCCTTGAAGTCCGGCAGGTGGGCGCTGCCGCCGCCCTCGGCGGTACACTTGAAGGCGTAAGGCTCGCACCGCTTCACCTTCCGGGTACTGCACCAGTCGGCGTACAGGTTGTTCATCTCCACCGCCACCGCGTCGGCGTGCCGGTCGCGGGCACAGAAGATGATGGTCTTCTGGTGCGGGCCGCGGTCCGGGTCGGCGGCGCACATCTGGTTGAACAAGTCCCAGCACATCGCCTTCACGCGGTCGGGCAGGAGTAGTTTGCTCTCGTAGTCGGTGTGCGTGTACCCCTGGGCGAGTTGGGCGGCGGGCACGGGCTGGCCGGTGTTCGCGTCCTTCGGGTTGCGGAGGACGATCTCGCCCAGGCTCAGGCCGGTGGCGTCCAGGTTCACCTGCATCAGCACGCCCTGGTAGTAGGCGAGGTAGCCGTCGTCCATCGCCTGCATCATGCCGTACTCGTAGGCCGGTGCCCCGAAGTAGCGCAGGTTGTCGGCAGTCACTTGGGCATCTGCCCGCACCTCGGCGGAGTCTTCGCCGGTGTCCAGTTGTCGCGGGGTGGCGGTCAGCCCGACGTGAACAGCGTTCGGGTTGCGAGTGAGCACCGCCGACCACTTGCCCCACGCCGAGCGGTGGCACTCGTCGATGACGATGTGGGAGAAGTAGTCGGAGGGGTAATGGCGGGTGAGGAAGGACGCATCCCCGCCGTCGGAGTCGATGCCGAGCGTCTGGTAGGTGGCGACGTGAACGCGGGCGTTCTTGGCGTGGTTGGTTCCGTCCGGCAGTTCGTACACCTCGGCGGCGTCCGGGCCGAACGCCCCTTGCATCGCCTTCAACCCCTGAACACGGAGTTCGTCCCGGTCGCACAGGAACAGCGCTCGGCGGAGTTGGCCGGCGTCGGCGATCCGCTTGAGCAGGTTGACGGCGATGAACGTCTTGCCGGTGCCGGTGGCGAGGGACAGCAGCACCCGCGGCGGCGCTTGGAGTTCGGCACACCGGGCCACCTTCTCGAACACGGCACGAATGGCGGCGTCTTGGAAGTACCGCCGCTGCCCCTCCCCGCCGGCGTACCGTTGTAGCAAAGGTTTCGCGGCGGCGGCGGTGAGCGCGAACCCGACGGCTTGTTCGTACCGCGCCCGCAGTTCGTCCGGGGTGGGGAATTCGGACAACGGACGCGCCGCAGAGGTCTTCCCGGTGGTGCGGTCGAACTCTACGAACAGGTGGCCGTTGCTGGAAAACACGAACTGAACATTGTGCTGAGAAGCGCGGGCGTATCCCTTCGCCTGATCCAGCCCGTGCCCCGGCGGGAGGGTGTCCTTCTTGGCTTCCAGCAGCGCCACCGCGACGGGTTGTGTGTTCGGGTTCACCCGCACCCGGAGCGTGTAGTCCATCCGCCCGCGCCCCTTCCGGCGGGCCTTGCCGTTCTCCACGGCGATGGTCCCGGCGGACTCCTCCCGCTTGATGAGGTCTTCCGTCCACCCGCGGGCGTGAATGGCCGGATCGATCAACTTGGCGCGGGTGTCCGCTTCGCTGAGGGCGATCATCGTTCCACCCACACGCGGGGACAAATCGACCAGGGAGGGCGATTCTACCCACTGACGGGCATTCGACATCGCCCGGCCAGCGATCCGACTTCGGCGGGGTCATCCCTTTCCGCCGTTCAGCAAGATCGGTCGGGGAAACTAGATACCTCCCAGCAAATGCGGAAGTGATGGAGGTTCGTAAGTCTGGTGGCGGCCCGGGGTCAGCGGCGGAAAGTCCACCACACCGACCGCAGCGTGTACAAGACACACCCCCCGATGCCGCCTAAAACCCCAGCCAAGCCAAGAACAAAGACGAACACGTTGGCAAAGATGCCGTGATTGGGAGGGGCTGCCCGCTGCGACTCTGCATTCCCCTGTAAAACAGCCAGCGGAAATCAGACGACTACCGCCGCCAGGACGCAAGCTAAGGGGTGGCGGGAGACGGCATCGAGCGAATCACTATTGGTATCCCGGTCGCACGCACCATCGGTATCCCGGTCGCACGCACCGTGAGGGCACACGCCATGATCCGCCGAGCGCTGGTGCTCGTACTGCCTCTCGCTCTCTGTTCGTGCAAGCCGCCCGGACCGCCGGACGTGGCCCAAGACCGGCCGACCGCCCCCACCCCCACCGAACCCTTCGCCGTGCCGCCCCTGGCCCCCGCCCCCGCTCAGCCAAAACCGCCGACGAAGCCGAAGGCTTCGGACGTGGACAAGCCGATGCCCCCGGCGAAACGGCCGGAGAAGCCGGAGCCGAAAGCCGTCCCCCCCAAGCCGAAGGAAGAGCCGGTCGAGTTCCGGCACGTCAAGCAACTCCGCCCCAACGAGATGGAGGTGGGTGACAGCGGCACCATGCCCAGCGGCATGGTGATCGCCAAGATTGTCAGCGACGACAGTGCCGTGGTGGAGGTTTGGGAACCCTACACCGTGGTCGATGGCGTCGGCCTACAGCGGACTGAGTTCGCCAAGCACCGCCTGGTCATCCGCGGCGTCCCGACCGCGGGCTACGTGGACGGGAAAACCATCAACGCCGGGAGCTACTGGGGCGTAGTCGGCACGCAGAAGGTCGCCGGCTACGGCACCCTGTTCGCCGTGCGGCCGGTCCCGGAACCGAAGAGACCGGAGCCGCCGAAACCGGAACCCAAAGTCGAGCAGAAGCCCGACCCGCCGCCCCCGCTACCCAAAGTGACCCTCACCCCCGCGAAGGACGACCCGATCTTCCTGGGGTCGGCCGTCTACTTCGTGGCCACCGCGAAGAAGGAGCCGGAGGTGTGGGCCGAGTGGGTGAAGAAGGGGCAGTTGAAGCTGCTCAACGCACCCGCCGAGGTGGAGGTGGTGAGCCGCGACAAGGACTACTGCCGGGTGAAGATGGACGGCAAGGAGTGGTACGTCGAAACCCGGTTCATGCCGCCGAAGTGATCAGAACGCCTTGATCGGCTGAGCGCCGGCCAGGTGCCGCACGGCGTCACCACTCTTGCCGATCTTGTCGAGCGCCTTGAGCTGTAGACTCCGCACGACAAAGGACAGGGCCTGAGTCAGTAACACTCAGGCAGGCGCGGGTAACGGCCATCGTCAGCCGGATTCCCCCTTCGCCTCTCTCTTCTCCCACGGGAGAGAATCGTCGCAAGACGGCGGGGCGGGCAGACGGGGCGAAGGGGGAGCGGTGAGCAGCGCGGCCAGGGCGTGCCGTTGCTCGGGGGAGAGGGCGGCGAGTGCGGTCAGCACGGCGGCGAAGTCGGGGGCGGAACTGGCGGTGCCACTACGCCCGGCACTACTCGGCGGGGCGTCGGCGTGCGGAACGGGCTGAGTTTCAGGCGTTGCGGAAGCGAGAGGCAGGGACTGAAAATCGCTAGGTCCCCGGTTCAACCCCGGGACTGCCCACTCGACGAAAACCCTTCTGCCGAAGCACTTTTGCTTTCCCTCCGGTGGTCGGAGGTGCGGCGTCAAACTCCCGAGTTTCGCGGTAATTACCGCAGAACTGGAGACGACCCGTGGCCCGACCCAGAAAGTCGATCCCGTCCTACCGCCGGCACACGCCGAGCGGGAACGCCTATTCCGATTTCACCGACCCGCTCACCGGCCGCCGCCGGTCCGTCTGCCTCGGCCCGTGGGACAGCCCGGAATCGAGGGCCGAGCACGCCCGCCTGTGTGCCGAGGTGGCGGTCGGGCAGCCCGCACCGGCCGGCGGGCTGAGTGTGTCCGAGTTGCTCCTCACCTTCCTCCGCCACGCGGAACAGCACTACCGCCGGGCGGACGGCACTGCCACGCACGAACTGGCCAACTTCAAGCAGGCACTCCGGGTCGTGCGGGAGGCGTACGGGCACACCAAAGCCGCCGCGTTCGGCCCGCTCGCCCTGAAGGCCGTCCGCCAGCGGATGATCGACCGCGGGTGGAGCCGCAAGAACATCAACCTGCACGTCGGCCGCGTCCGCCGGGTGTTCAAGTACGGGGTGGAGAACGAGCTGGTGCCGGCGGACGTGCTGGCCGCCCTCCGGGCGGTCGGCGGGCTCCAGGCCGGGCGGTCGGCGGCGAAGGAGTCAACGCCCGTGCCGCCCGTGCCGGACGAGGTGATGGAACGGACCCTCCCCCACCTGAACCGGCATGTGGCCGGACTGGTCCGCTTCCAGCGGCTGACCGGCTGCCGGCCGGGGGACGCCGTCCGCCTGCGGCGGTGTGACCTCGACACGTCGGGGCCGGTGTGGGTGTACCGCCCGCCCCACCACAAGCTGGCGCACAAGGACCTGGACCGGGCCGTCTACATCGGCCCACAGGCGCGGGCGGTACTCGCCGAATTCCCCACAGCGGCCCCGGACGAGTCTGTGTTCAGCCCGCGGCGGGAGCGGGAGGAGCGGAACGCCAAGCGAGCGGCCGACCGGACGACCAAGTTCTACGCCAGCCGGCAGGGGTGGCAGCAGCGGAAGGAGCGGCCGAAGCGGGTGCCGGGGGACAAGTATACGGTGGCCAGCTACGGGTACGCCATCCGCCGCGCCTGCAAGCAGCGCGGG
>JANNVG010001325.1:0-2456 GCA_031414395.1 Fimbriiglobus sp. | reverse complement strand
ATTCACCCAGGCGGCTCACGCCGCCGGTTCACCGATCGAGCTTCGGTCCGTACACCAAGCGGAACCCGACGCTCAGCGACGCCTTGCCCGGCTCGACGATCTTCCGCGACGACGCCCGACACCGTGTCGCCGACTCGTTGTGCGCCCCGCCGCGGGCCACCCGTTGCATGCCTGCCGCCGGCCCGGTCGGGTCGGTGGCCGGGCCGCTCGGGTAGTTGTCGTAGCGGTCGCGGCACAGCTCCCACACGTTCCCGGCCATGTCGAACAGCCCCCAATCGTTCGCCGGCTCGCGGCGGTACGGGTGGTCGAAGTCCTTCTTCGCGTCGGCCGGACCGACCGGGCACGGCATGGTTTCGAACTGGTACTGGTGCGTGATCTCGGGAATCGACTCGCCGTAAGTGTCGCCGTCTTCCAACTTGAAAATGCCGTCGCGGTACTGCTGCACCTTCGCCTTGTCCCCGAACGGCCCCTTCTTCCCGCACCGGGCACAGTACTCCCACTCGGCTTCGGTGGGCAGGCGGAACTCCCACCCGCCCCGCTTGTTCGTCTCGCGGGCGTTCAGCGCCTTCAAGAACTCGTTCGCCTCGTCCCAGCTCACCGTCGCCGGCATCCGCGGCAGGTACTTGTCGTCGATGCGGGGCGGCGAAACCGTCGGCGCTTTTCGCATCACGTCGAGGTACTGCTGGCGGGTCACTTCGCTCGCCCCGATGTAGAACGGCTTGCTGATCGTCACCGCCCGCACCGGCGCCTCGTCCGGCTGGTGGCCCCGCTCGGCGTCCGGCGATCCCATGTCGAACGTCCCGGCGTCCACTTTCTTCATCTGAATGTTGCCGACCTTCGTGGTGTACTCCGGGTCGAGCGGCTTCCCGGCCTCGATCCCTTGGTTGATGACGAACCACCCCACGGCACACCCACCCACGCACACCACCAGCACCGCCCCCAGGCCGATGATGAGCAGCGGCAACGACGACGCCTTCTTCGGCTCCTTCACCCGCGTCTCACCCCGCTTCCGCCGCGGGCCGTCGTCGGTGGCGCGCCGGGCACTCGGCTTCGGCTCCTCCCGCGACTCCACATCCAGGTCGGTGAACGCGACCGCGCCGGACGGCACCGGGTCGGGTTCGAGCGACTCCGGCACGGGGAGCGCCGGCATCACCGCCGCCGGCTGCTGGTACGGCGGCGGGGCCGACGGCGGCAGGCCGAACGGGGCGAGCGACAGGGCCACTTGTGCGGGGGTTTGCGGGCGGTCCTCCGGCCGCTTGGCCATCAGCCACGCGATGAGCGCGGCCAACTGCGGCGGGGCGTCCGGCCGCACGGCCAGCAGGTTCGGCGGCGGCTCGGTGATGTGCTTGAGCAACTTCTCGGTCGGCGTCGCGGCCTCGAACGGCACGCGGGCCGTGAGCAGGTAATAAAGTGTCGCCCCGAGCGCGTAGATGTCGGCGCGGATGTCCACCCCGGTCGGGCTTTGGGCTTGTTCCGGGGCGAGGAAGTCGGGCGTGCCGAGGACGAACCCCTCCTGCGTCACGCGGTGGGCGTTCTCCCCGCCGGGAATGGTGGCCTGGTTCAGCAGGGCCAGGCCCAGGTCGAGCACCTTCACCTGCCCGCGGGGGGTGTACAGCAGGTTGCTCGGCTTGATGTCGCGGTGGACCAGCCCGCACTCGAAGGCGTGCTGCAACCCGACGGCCGCCTGGCGGATCGCCTCGCAGGCGTGTTGAATGGGCATCGGCCCGTTCTGCCGCACCAGCTTCGTCAGGTCGGTCCCTTCCACGTACTCCATCGACAGGAAGTACTCGTTGTCCGACGCCTCGGCGTCGAACGCCATCACCACGTTCGGGTGGTTCAGCTGCGCCGCCGCCTTGATCTCCTGTAAGAACCGCTCGACCACCTTCGGGTTGGACAGTTTGTCCTTGCGGATCACCTTCAGGGCCACGTCGCGGCCGAGGCGGGAGTCGCGGGCCTTGAACACCCGCCCCATGCCGCCCTCGCCGAGGATGTCCACCAGCACGAACTTGCCGACGGTCAGGTCGCGGGTTTTGCCGGCGGCGATCTCGCGGGCCTGGAACGGCGTGAGCCACCCGCGGGCGGTCAGCTCGCGGACGGCGGCGGCCGGGTCGGCGGCCCGCTCCGTCGCCCACCCGCGGATGCCGGCCAACTGGGTCGGGTCGAGCAACTGGTACTGGAACAGGCTGAGCAGGAGCGGGTCGGCGGGCGAAGACATGGCGCGTCCGGGGTGGCGAGGCGTGGGGCTATTATGCGGCCGGCGGGCGTTGCGGGGAGACGTGCGATTCCGGCTGCAACCGCTCGCGCTCCGGGTGAACACGCTACGCGCTGATCTTCTCCGGCTTCTCGGGCTTCCACATTTGCAGCGGCACCTTCTTCCGCACCACGTCGGCGGTGACGACGTGCTTGCCCTTGCGGTCCATCTCGGGCAGCTCGTACATCACGTCCATCATGATGTC
>JANNVG010001324.1:0-1709 GCA_031414395.1 Fimbriiglobus sp. | reverse complement strand
CACTGCGTTCCCGGTTCCATTTTGAACACCCCCTCTCCCAGGGGAGCGGGGGACGGGGGGTGAGGTCTTCAACTCTCACTTCACCACCGGCCGGCCGATGGCCTTCATCACCAACTTCAAATCGTCCCACACGGCCGGCTTCACTTTCGGGTTGTCCAGCAGGTACGCCGGGTGGTAGGTACACACCACCGGCCGGTCGTGCCACTGGTGAACCTTCCCCCGCAGCTCCTGGATCGGTGCCGACACCCCCAACAGTGACTGCGAGGCCGCCGTCCCCAGGCAGCAGATCCCCCCCGGCCGCACCAGTTCTAGTTGCCGTTCCAGGTACACGCGGCAGTTGCCGCACTCGTCCGGCTTGGGCTGTCGCTGCCCCGGCGGGCGGCACTTGATCGCGGACGTGAAGTACACCTCATCGCGGCCCAGGCCCATCGCCGTCAGTTGGCGGTTCAGCAGCTCGCCCACCGCGCCGGGGAACAGTTCGTCGCCGTCCCACGGGGCGTCGCCGATGAAGCACACCGCCGCCCCCACCGGCCCGCCGCCGAACACCGTCTTCGACCGCGTGGCGAACAGCGCCGGGCACTTCTCGCACGTCGCCACCGCCGCGGCCAACAGGTCGAGCGCCACCCCCGCGCGCTCGGCCGGAGTTTCTTCGATCACGTCTTCAACAGGACTCTCCCACACGGGCCGCACCGGCGGCGGGCCGGCCTTCGGTACGAACCGCACCCCGGCGGCGTCCAGCGACACCAGGTGTCGGCGGAGGTGGTCGGCGAACGTCGGCCCTGTGTCGCTCATGCCCGGCCCCCGTGCGGTGTGCCACCGCCGTTGTACACTACCAGCACCGACACGGACCCGCCCTCATGCCCGACCCGATCATTTGCCCGCACTGCCGCGAGCAACTCGACATCCCGGCCGAGTACCACGGCCGACAGGTGCGGTGCGCCAGTTGCCAGAACATTTTCGTCGCCACGCCTGAGGGCGACGCGCCGGTCGTCCACCGCCTGCCCGGGCGGAGCAGTCACGCCGACCAGCCCCGCACGGCCCGCCGCGCGCCCGACGACCGCGACGACCACAACAACCGCCCGCCGCGGCGGTCGAACATCGGGGTGGTGCTGCTCCTGCTGTGCGTGGTGCTCACCGTCGGCGGGTGTTGCGGGCTGCTGAACGTCGTCACCGCCGTGCAGGTGAACCCGACCCTGACGCCATACACATCGGCCGAGGGCAAGTTCAAGGTGGAGTTTCCGGGCGAGAATCCGACCAGCGGGCCGACCACCAACCCGGCCGACGAGAAGCTGACCGGCGTGCAGGTGACGGCCGCCCGCGACTACGGCCAGGAGCGGTACACCGTCCGCTGTTACGATCTGAAAGCGGACTGGCAGAAGCTGCCGGCCGAGGACGCGCTCGACCAGGTGGCGAAGGCCGAGTTGGACGTGCTGATCGCCGCGCCGGATCAGCGGACGGTGACGCGGTTCGAGATCACCAAGCACCAGGGGTTCGACGCGCGGGACGTGCTGGCCGGCAACGGCAACGGGATCACCGGCCGCGACACCGTGCTGCGGTGCATCCTGGCCGGCAAGCGGGTGTACGTGGTCGCCTTCCAGTCGCAGAAGGTGCAGGCGGAATACTGGTGGGTGCGGCAGTTCTTCCTGTCGTTCGAGATCACCGACCCGACGGCCAAGCCGCCGAAGGCGGACGAGCCGAAGAAGGAGAAG
>JANNVG010001323.1:0-4498 GCA_031414395.1 Fimbriiglobus sp. | reverse complement strand
GTCTGCCCGTTGAGTCTCCGGCCCCTCGCTCGCGCTTCGGGCTAACAGGTCGGCCTGAACAACGAATCCGAAACCGCTCTATCGGTTCTGGAACAGCACGTCCATCGGCGTGCCGCTGCACACCCGCGACGGGCGGTTCTGGGTGTCGCGGATTTCACTCTCCGGATCGATACCGAGAGCGCGGTAGATGGTCGCGCCCACGTCATACGGGGTGTACGACGTGCTCACCGGCCTCGCGCCCGAGCTGTCCGACTTGCCGATCACCCGCCCGCCGACCACCCCGCCGCCGGCGAACAGCCCCGAGTACACCGACGCCCAGTGATCGCGGCCGGACTGCGTCTCGCCGGGCAGCGTGCTGATCTTCGGCGTGCGGCCGAACTCACCCGACACCACCACGAGCGTGGAGTCGAGCAACCCCTCGGCGTCCAGGTCGTCGATCAGCCCGGCCAGCGCCTGATCGAGCCACGGCAGCAGGCGGGTGCGGAGTTTACCCCAGTTGTCGGTGTGCGTGTCCCAGGTCTGCACGATGCCCATGTTTGCCTGCACGATGGGCACACCGCACTGCACCAGCCGGCGGGCCAGCAGCAGCGACTGCCCGAACTGCGTCCGCCCGTAGCGGTCGCGGGTCTTCGGCGTCTCGCGTTTCAGGTCGAACGCCTTCGCCACCGTCCCGCTGCCGAGCAGGTCGAACGCCTTCCGCTGCTGCGTGGTGTAGCTGGCGTCGCCGACCGGCCCCGCCCCCAACCGTTCCAACAGCTCCCGCCGCAGCTCCACCCGCTTCGGGTCGGTCCCTTCCGGCAGGGCGAACATGTCCATGCGGAAGGTGGGCGAGTTCGGGTCTTGCGTCACCAGCATCGGGTCGTGACCGGCACCCAGGAAGCCGGCGTGCTGACCCGGCCACGTGAGCGGGCCTTCGATGAGCGAGTGCGGCAACGTCACGCCGTTCGGGATGCCGTCCGTCCGCGGGCGGAGGTAGTTCAACCCGGCGGCGTAGCACGGCCAGTCCCGCCGCGACAGCACGTTGTCCAGGTCGCTGCCCCGCTGGTTCGGCATGGTCGAGCCGGTGAGCATGCGGTGCTGGCCCGGCAGGTGCCCGTTCTCCCCGTGCGACAGCGACCGCACCAGCGCCCACTGGTTCATGCGGGTGGCGAGCAGCGGCAGGTGTTCGCAAATCTGCACGCCGGTCACGGCGGTGGCGATCGGCTTGAACTCGCCGCGGATTTCGGCCGGCGCGTCCGGCTTCATGTCGAGCGTGTCGATGTGGCTCAACCCGCCGGCCAGGTTGACGAGAATGACCGACCGCGGGGTGCGCTCGCCACTGCCACCGGCACGGGCGACGGTGGGAAAGCCGAGGCCGACGGCGGCGCCGCCGGCGGCGAGGAAGTGGCGACGGGTGAGTGAGTGCATGGGGTCATTCCGACAGGCAAGTGGACGCGAACCGTCCGGCGGGTGATGGACATGATACCCTAGTTCGCACGGACTCGGCAAGCGGGTCGTGCGGGGGGCGACCGTTCGTGGCTCGTTGCACCTGAACTGTAGTGCCGCCCCTCAGTTCAAGTGCAATGAACCACCCACCCGCCCCCTGCCGGTCGCGGTTCCAAAGTCGTCACCCCTCGAATTTCGCCCCGCCGCCGGTCAGGTTGGCGGTGGCGGTACTCACGTTCCGCACCGTCTTCGCGGCGATCTCGGCTTTCAGCATGGCGATCACGTCGGCCAGCGGCTTCGGCCCCAGGTCGCGCTTCTTCTGGTCTTCGACGCTCTCGTCCCGCACGCTCACGGTGCCGTTCGCCGCGTCCTTCTCGCCCACCACCAGCAGGTACGGCACCTTCTCCTGACTGCCCACCGCCACCTTGCCGCCGATCTTCTCGCTGCGGTAGTCGCCGGTCACGCGGATGCCGGCCGCCTTCAGCGCCGCCTCCACCTGCCGGCCGTACTCGCCGCTCTTCTCGCTGATGGTCAGCACGCGGGCCTGCTCGGGCGCGAGCCACAGCGGGAACGCGCCGGCGAAGTGCTCGATGAGGATGCCGCAGAAGCGCTCCAGGCTGCCGAACGGCGCGCGGTGCAGCATGACCGGCCGGTGGGTCTGGTTGTCGCTGCCGGTGTACTCCAACTCGAACCGCTTCGGCAGGTTGTAGTCCAGTTGCACGGTGCCGAGCTGCCACTCGCGGCCGATGCAGTCCTTCACGATGAAGTCGATCTTCGGCCCGTAGAACGCCGCCTCGCCCACGCCGATGGTGAAGTTCAGGCCGGGGGTGCTCTCGACGATGGCCTTCAGGGTGGCTTCGGCCTTGTCCCAATCCGCCGCGTCCCCGACGTACTTGCTGCTCTCCGGGTCGCGGACGCTCACACGCACGCGGTACTCGGTCAGGTTCAGCAGACGCAGGATGTACAGCACCAGGTCGATCTCGGATCGCAACTCGGCTTCCACCTGCTCCGGGGTGACGAACAGGTGGGCGTCGTCCTGGGTGAAGCCGCGCACGCGGGTCATGCCGCCGAGTTCGCCGCTCTGCTCGTACCGATACACGGTACCGAACTCGGCCAGCTTCAGCGGCAGGTCGCGGTAGCTCTTCGGGGTCGCCTTGTAGATCTGGATGTGGTGCGGGCAGTTCATCGGCTTCAGCAGGTAGCCCTCCTGCCCGGCCATCCAGTCCTTCAGGCACGACAGCTTCGCGGTGTCGTCCTTCGCTTCCTTGTACTCGTTCAGCAGTGCCCGCGCGTCGAGCTTGATCGCCCCCCAGGTGTAGCGGGGGAACTCGTCTTCGCCGCTCGGGAAGTCGCCGTTGCTCACGCTCTCGATGACGGCCAGGAACGCCCTCTCCCTCTCGGCGCTCAGGTGCTTCTTCTCGAGCAGCACGTGCCAGGTGTCCACGGTGGCCACCACCGGGTTGAAGTACATCGGCGGGAATTGGGCGTCGGCATAGTACGGGAAGTGCCCGCTGGTGCGGTACAAGTTCAGGTTGCCGATGTGCGGGGTGTACACGGGCGAGTAGTTCCGCTTCACCAGCTCGGCGCGGATGAACTGCTCCAACTCGTGCCGCAGGGTCGCCCCCTTCGGCATCCACAGGATCATCCCCTGCCCGGCGATTTGCGAGATGGTGAACAGCTTGAGCTGCTTGCCGAGCACGCGGTGGTCCCGCTTCTTGGCTTCCTCGAATTGCTTCAGGTACTCGTCGAGCTGCTTCTGCTCGAAGAAGGCGGTGCCGTACAGCCGCTGCAACACTTCCCGCTTGGCGTCGTTCCGCCAGTACGCCCCGGCGATGCTGAGCAGCTTGAACGCCCCCACCTTGCCGGCGTGCGGGATGTGCGGCCCGCTGCACAGGTCGATGAACTCGCCCTGGCGGTAGAAGCTGACGGTCGGTTCGTCTCTCAGCCCCTCGTCGATGTGCTCGCCCTTCAGCTTCTGCTTCATGTCCAGCACGAGCGCCTTCCCCTCCGCGTTGGTCCGCTCGAACCGCTCGAACGGCTCGGCCAGCTTCACGATCTTCCGCATCTCCTCTTCGATGCGGGGGAAGTCGGCTTCGGTGATGCGGGTGGGGCTGTCGACGTCGTAGTAGAAGACGTCGTCTTTCACCGGGCCGAACGCCAGTTGGGTGCCGGGGAACAGCCGCATGACGGCGCGGGCCATGATGTGCGCGGTACTGTGCCGCAGCACGCCGAGCGCTTCCGGGTCGCGGTCGGTGAGCAGTTGGAAGGTGACGAACGAGCCGGAAGCGTCAGCGACGGGAGCGACACCGGAAGCGTCAGCGACGGGAGCGATCTCCCGTTCCAAATCCACGATCTCGCCGTTCACCTTCGCGGCGACGGCGGCGGCGGCCAGACGCTTGCCGATGCTTTCCGCCACCTCGCGGGGGCGGGTGCCGGCGGGCACTTCTCGGATCGAACCGTCGGGCAGTTTGAGCGCGATCATCGACGACATGACTGACCCCTGCGTGTTGGCCACCGCGGGTTCCCGCCCCTACAGAGGACGGCCCGACGGCGACGGGTGTTGTGGTCCACTCGCTCCGCGAGTGGGCACTCGGACGGCGTATGTTACCGCCCGCGAGAAAAGAGAGAACCCCGACGGGCGGCCGGGGTTCGCGGGTCAGCCGCCGATTTCGAGCTTCAGATTTGGCCCGTCGAATACCACCCGATACAAGTTGAGCACGTCCCGACCCAGGATGGCGTACCCGTCCCGCCAGCCACCCAGGACGTTCACCCGAATCGCGGGCAGATCGCGAACGATCAGCCGTACCGAGTACACGGGGCACTCGACCGGCGTGCCGTCGAACCCGGATACGGTTTCCCGCTCGAACGAAACCAACCCGAGGGCGTCCACCACCCGTTGAGGCAGTACAGACCGATCGGCCCCCGTGTCCGCGAGGGCCGCCAAGTCGGGATACCAATCGCCGGAAGGTGTCGCGGCGACTTTGAGAAGCACATAGGCGGCGGCAGGGCGGTCCGGCCCCGGCACGCGGTACGGGTAACGGAATGCAGCCGTCATGCTCGCACCACCCGCATG
>JANNVG010001322.1:0-2023 GCA_031414395.1 Fimbriiglobus sp. | reverse complement strand
CCTTCACCACCAGGATGCGCGTCGGCTTCGGCAGGTAGAACACGAGCGCCTCCATCCCGCGATCCAACACGCTCGTGCCGAACACCTTCTTCCCGCGCCCGCCGCCGGCCAGCCGGTCGAACGCCGTGCGGTACACGCGCCCGGCAAGCCCCGCCGCGACCACGTACACCAGCAGCGCGTTGCTCCAGATGAGCGCGAGCGGCAGCAGCGCGCCGCCGAAGTCGCCGCGCGCGGCGGCCATCAGCCCGCGCGTCATCCAGTGCCCCGGCATCAGCCCGCCCCGCGCCAGGTCGAACTGCCCGATCAGGTCGTCCAGTTCCTTCCCGCCGTACACCAGCGTCTTTTTCGTCGCCTCCTTCACGCGCCACAGCCACACCGCGAGCAGCACGGCCACGACCAACGCCACGACCTGGAGGAACTGTTTGCGGTTGCGCGGCATGTACCGCAACAGCAGCAAACACAGCGCGGCGGACACGGAGCCGGGCAGCAGCACGTACCCGAACAGGAACACCGGCAGCAGGGCGTAGAAGTACCACGGCACGCCGGACACGAGGCCGAACGCCAGGAAGATCGGCAGCCCGAGGACCACGAACGCCCACGAACTGAACGCGATCGCGGCCTGGAATTTCGTGGCGAAGATGCGGTCGGCGCGGGCCGGCGTGCTTAGCAGGAATTTCGCCTCGGGTGACGTGAACAGGCTGGCGTACAGGATGATCCCGGTCGAGAACACGAGCATCCCGCCGAGCGTGAAGAACAGCAGGTCGAACAGGCTCTCGACGATCATCCCCTTGAACGGGATGTTCTGGACGGAGAGCTGGTAGAAGCCGTACCAACTCACGGCGAACGCGAATGCCGCGACCACGGCGCTGGTGGCGACCATCGTGAACAGGCGGACGCGGCCGCTTTCCAGCGCGACCCGCAGGCCGTTGCGGGCGAGGCGCAGGCGCAGTTGGCGGAACACGCGGCCCTGGTCGGCGGTCGGGATGCCCATGTGAGACTCCAAACACGTTTAGCCACAGATCAACACGGATAAACACAGATCAGACACGAGACAGAGTTGAAGACCGACAGGTTGTGGGTGTTGGTTGTCTACACTACTTTCTGTCTGATCCGTGTCATCCGTGTTGATCTGTGGCCAATTCTGCCGGCCGTTCCTGCGTGATCTTCAGGAACAGGTCTTCCAAATTCCCGTTGCTCGCGGTGAGTTGCTTCAGCTCGGCGAACGTGCCGCAGCCCAGCAACCGCCCGTGATCGATGATGCCGATGCGGTCGGCGAGTTCCTGCGCGATGTCCAGGGTGTGCGTGCTCAGGAACACCGTCATGCCCTCGTCGGCGAGTTTCCGTAGCAGCGTCTTCAACTCGCGGATGCTCTTCGGGTCCAGGCCCACGGTCGGCTCGTCGGCGATCAGCAGTTTCGGCTCGTGGACCAGCGCGGCGGCGAAGACGGTGCGCTGCCGCATGCCGTGCGAGTAGCGCTCCGTCAGGTCGTCGGCGAAGTCGTCCAGGTGGAACAACTCGATCACCTCGGCGATCTTGTCGCGGGTACGCTCGGGCGGCATGCCGTACAGGTCGGCGGTGAATTGCAGGAACTCGCGGCCCGTCAGCTTCTCGTAGAGGTACGGCTGATCGGGGACGTAGCTGACGAGCGCCCGCGCCCGGTCGCCGTGCGAGACGAGGTCGAACCCGCCGACCGACACCGTGCCGGTGCTGGGGAAAAGCAGGCCGCAGAGCATCTTGATGGTGGTGGTCTTGCCCGCGCCGTTCGGCCCGAGGAAGGCGAACAACTCGCCCGCCGGGACGCTCAGCGACAAGTCCTTCACCGCCACCTTCGGGCCGTAGGTCTTCGAGACGTTGCGGATGTCGATCATGGTTCCCCTCACTCGTCCGGCGTTTCGTAGGGTGGGCACCGCCCACCGGGGTTTGAAGCATGGTGGGCAGTGCCCACCCTACTCGTCGCGCAGCACGGTCAGTTGCTCGCCCCTCTCGAACGCCTCTTGCTTCAGCACCTTGCCGTCGCTGGCGC
>JANNVG010001321.1:0-7444 GCA_031414395.1 Fimbriiglobus sp. | reverse complement strand
GCGGGCGAGACGGCCGATGCCCGGCGACCCCCGCCATTTTTCCCCGGGGGGGGGGTCGCCGGCGAAGCGCCGGCCCGCCCGCCCTACGAGACATGAAACGCGCACGCCGCACGGGCTGTTCCCGTGCGGCGTGCGGTTCAGCCGATCTCACGACCACCTACTCGAGCAGCAGGGTCGGCTCCCAGCCGACGCGCTCGGCGTTCGCCTTCAGCTTCTCCAGCGCCCGGTTCTGGATCTGCCGCACCCGCTCCTTGCTGATCCGCAGCAGGTGACCGATCTGCCGCAAGCTGTGCGTGCCGTTGCCGGTCAGGCCGAACCGCAGGTCGAGTACCTTCCGCTCGCGGGGCCGCAGGTTCTCCATCAGGAACTTGAGCGCCTCTTGCCGCTCGTTGTTCTCTTGCAGGGAGAGCGTCTGCGTGTCCGGCATGGCCTCGGTCAGATTGAAGTCGCTGTCGTCGTCGAGGACGGCGTTCAGACTCACTGGGGTGCGGGTGGCCGTCTGCAGGTGGTTCAGGTGTTCCAGGCTGCTGCCGGTCCGCTGGGCCAGCTCCTGCGGCGTCGGGATGTGCTTGCCGCCGTGGGCGAGGGCTTCACTCTCCTGTTGCAGCAGGCCGAGTTCTTGCAGGTGGTGCGGGCTGAGGCTGACCAGGTGGCTCTGGCGGGCGACGGCGATCTGGAGCGTCTGGCGGATCCACCAGGTGGCGTAGGTGGCCAGGCGGGTGCCGTGGCTCACGTCGAAGCGGTCGATGGCCTGCATCAGCCCGCACACGGCCTCTTGGAGCAGGTCGGTGTAGCTCAGGCTGTGGTGGCGGAACCGCTTGGCCACGTGGGCGGCGAGGCGGATGTTGGCGGACGCCAGCCGGTGCTTGTAGTGGACGTACCGGCTGTGCAGCCGCTTGACGGCCGTCACTTCGCGGCAGGCGTCGGTACACTGGTCGCGGATGAACTGGGCCATCGGCCACGGCTCGAGCGGCGGGCGGCTCTCGCGGAGGTTGGGGAAGTGGCGGAGGAGCACTCGGACCAGTTCGTTCTTGCAGTCCCAAAAGTTCGTCAGTAGCTCCCGCTCTTCCTCGGGGGTCAGAAGGTCGGACGAGTAGGTGGCGTTGACGGTGTCGTCGATCACCTGAGCCGAAGACGCTTTGCGGGTCCGCCTGGCGGTGGTCATGGGTGCCTGCTCCTGTCCTTGTGGGATGGTGTGCGGTAGTACTGATAGTGACTCGAACGGCAACACCCGGCCGAAGCCCGCCCGCTCCGTGGTGGGGCATTTGGCAAACGGACCTCGACCGCCTCGAATCTCGTAAGAAACTCGTGGCGGGAGAACTCAATTGGGGTGCCGAACGTCTGTGGCGGCGTCGGCCCGGTCGAGCCGGACAGTCCGGACGATCCGAGGCGGAGCCGCGTGGAAGTGGGAGTTCGCCCGACAGTCTAGTCATCCGTGACGCCGACGCCGCGCCGCCTTCTTGTGGCCGGGGTCTATGACCCCGGTCGAACCGGCCTCACAGAGGCCGGCGACAGAAGCGGATCGGGTCGGGACGCGGAGCGGTTCCCAACGTCCGGCGAAGGGGAGGTGGGCAGGGTGCGTCTTGCGCGGAGGTCGCGGAGTGCCGTCGGGGTTCAGAGTGAACCACCGGGTCGGCGGCGACCGTCATCGCGTCGGGGAGCCCGTGATGCCCTTCACCATTTCAACAGCCGGATTGTAAGCGCTTGTCACAAGGGGTGCAAGCACTCGCTTCGGAAAGCGGCGGTTTTTTCTCCCCAGGCGGTGCCGTTTGACAGTAGGTGAGTCGGGTCGTTCGGGGGACTGAACGGCAACGATTTTGCTGGGAATGCCGGATGCGGGGTTGACGGCCTTCACGGGGGCGGGGTCGGCGATCCGAACGAGCGAGCGGCGGCATTGATGCTGCATGGAAATCTGCCGCGCGGAATCGCCGCACGTGTCGGGAACTTGTCCTAGAGTGCAACTGGAAACTCCTGCGCCACAGGAATCCGCACCCTACCAGCAAGGAGGTATGGCCCGGTGCGCCCAATTCCCACCAACCCGCCGCCGCCCGCCGAACTCACGCCTCTCCCGCTGGCGGTTGACATGCACACCCCCCGCTACAAGTGCTCGGTGCTCGCCGTGGACGACGAGCCGTCCATTCTGTCGTTGCTCGGCCACCAGCTCGGCCACGAGTTCGACGTGACCGCCGTGACATCGGCCGCCGACGCCCGCGCGGCCGTCTCCGCCGGCCCGCCCGACATCGTGCTCGCCGACCTCACCCTGCCCGACGACACCGGCCTCCGGTTGCTCGACTGGGTGTACCGCTTCGCCCCCCGCACCGCCCGCGTGCTCATCAGCGGCACCGCCCGGATGCAGGACGCCGTCGACGCCATCAACTGCGGGCACGTCCACCGCCTGATTTTGAAGCCGTGGAAGGGGGAAGATCTGCTCGCCCACTTGCGGGCCGTCGCCCGCGGGCTGCTGCTCGAGAGGAGCCACGAGCGGCTGCTGGAAGAGCTGCGGACGCTCAACCAGGAACTCGAAGAGCGGGTGCAGGAGCGGACCGAAGAGCTGCGGGCGACCATGCGGACGCTCGAGCGGATGGCCCTGACGGACACCCTCACCGGCCTGTCGAACCGCCGGGCCATCGAGCTGATCGGCGGGCAGGAGCTGTTGCGGCGGGTGCGGTCGCCCAGCCCGATCGTGTTCGGCATGCTCGACATCGACCGCTTCAAACAGATCAACTCGCAGTTCCTGCAAACGGGCGGGGACCACGCGCTCGTCCACCTCGCCCGCGTCGTCCAGCGGACCATCCGCGGCACCGACTCCGTCGGACGGATCGGCGGGGAGGAGTTCCTGGTGGTGGCCCCGGAGACCGACTTGGCCGGCGCGTCGGTGTTGGCCGAACGGCTGCGGAGCGAGGTGGAAGCGATGGAGGTGCGGTATCACGGGTTGCGGATCCCGATGACCATCAGCGGCGGGTTCGCGGTGGCCGAGGCCGCCGACCCGGTGTCGTTCGAGCAGATGCACGAGTTGGCGGCGGAGGCCCTGGCCGAAGCCAAACGCACCGGGCGGAACCGCAGCGTGGTGAAGGTGTTCGACGCCGCCCGCGCCCAGGTGCGACTGCCCGTCGGCACCAGTTGAGCGGGGGCCGTGCCCCGCGAGGGGCCGGTGCCAAACGGCTGTCCGACTCGCGCCGGGAGTCGGACGGGTTCGTGCCGCCCCACGCCGGACCGGGCACTCCGCGACCGCCTCCGGATCGCCCTCCTGGCCCAGAAGGGCCGCCCGCACGGCGTTCACCAACTGGCGGCATTTCGGGGGGGTTCTTGCAGGTCGGTCACGTTCACTTCCCCGCCGCAAGGGTCACGATATGCCTGCCCGCCGCGTGGTTGAATGGCCGACGTGCCCGAGGAATGCCGATGCCGCGCGTCTCCGCCTTTTACGGGATCACCATCTTCCTGTACTACCGGGACCATCAGCCTTCGCACTTCCACGCCATTTACGGCGATGACGAAGCCGCCTTTGAGATCGCAACCGGGGCGGTGATCGCAGGAAAGTTGCCACGGCGGGCTAGAATCATGGTGGAAGACTGGTCGGCAACCCACCGTGCGGAGTTACAGCAGAACTGGGATTTCGCCGCGGCCAGCCAACCGCTCAACCCTGTCCCGCCGCTGGTTTAGTCGAGAGGTGTCACCCGATGATCTTGCGCATCTTGGCTGCTGAACACATTGGGCAACACCGCCTGCACTTGTCGTTCTCGGACGGCACTCGCGGGGAGGTGGATGTGAACCCCTTGCTCGACGACGGCCCGGTGTTCGGCCCGCTCCGCGACCCCGAGTTCTTCGGCCGGGCGGAACTCGACCCGGTGTGCGGCACGATGACGTGGCCGAACGGGGCCGACTTCGCGCCGGAGGCCCTCCGGGCACTGGTCGAGGAACCGGCCGCGGTGTGAAGCAGCGATGCGAACGTCGGGGGGTGACAGATGGACGAGGCAGAACGACAGGCCCGCATCGCTCACTTCCGGGCGGAACGCGAGCGTTGGGTCTGCGAAGAGAACGAGCGGGTGAGAGTCTATCCGGAAAGAAACGCCTTGAATTCGGGGTGTTATCGTGTCACCTGAATGCGATCTTCTCCGTTGGCGTGGGCAAAGAGTCCACTCTCACGTTCCAACGAGAAGACAACATGAGGGTTTCGAGGCGTTTCTTTCCGGATAGACTCTTACAGGTCGGGAGGAGCCGGCTACCGCCCCGGCAACGCCAGCGGTTCGCCCAGCGGCCCCACCGAACTGACGAACGCCAGGAACTGATCCAACAGCCCGCCGCTCGTGCCCGCCCGCCCGCGGATGGTCAGGGCCGCCCGCTCCACCCGCACCGACCCGGCGAACCCGCTCAGCGTGATCTCGCACCCGCTGCCGTCGCTCTCCATGCTCACCTTCCGCCCGTCGGCCGGCGTGTCTTCCAGGCGGTCCACCAGGTCGCCCACGTCCACCGGCACGGCGAACTCGAACGCCAACTGGTCGAACAGCTTGCCGAACACCAGCTCGAACGCCGCGCTCCGCACCACGCCCACGTCGGCCACCTGCCCCACCTCCCGCCGCCAGATCACGTCCGTCGGGCTGGTGGGGTCTTGGGCCACGCTCACGGTGTACTCGAAGTCGGGCGTGCGGAGGCTGCCGTACCCGTCCAGCCCGGCCGTCGTGTCCACGTCCCGCCGCTTGTACCCGAACCCCTCCCGCACGCCCTCGTACACGCCGTCCAGGTCGGCCCGCACGTCGTCGGCGGCACACTTGGCGATGAACTTCCGCGTGCTCGGGCCGGTGTTGTCGGGCATCCGGTACGTCTTGCGGAAGCCGCTCAAGTCCTTCACCCGCCCGCGGGCCTCGGTGCGGAAGGCGATCCGCCGCAGGCGGGCCGGGTCGAGCAGCCCGCCGCCCGTTCGTTCGGCCAGCAGGGGGCCGAGGTCGGCCACCACCAGCCCGCCGGTCTGCTCGCCGAACAGGCGGGGCGATTGCACCGGCGGGCCGGTGAAGTGCTTCCGCACCACCCGCGGCAGTTCGTCGTCCAGGTAGCGCTGGAGCGACACGGCGGTGATCGTGCCGGCGGGGGAAATGGCCTTCGCCGCCCGCCCGCTCAGGGCTTCGAGCACCAAGTGAGTCCACACGCTCGCCTTCAGCGGGCCGGCCATGAGCGACTCTTCGCCGTCGGTGGTGGCGGTCAGGCAGACGCCCTTCGGGGTGTCGTCGAACAGGCGGTCGAGTTGCCCGAAGTCGAGTTGCCCGTCCACGCCGGCGGGGTATGCGGCGCTCGGTTTCGGGCCACTCCCCACGTCCAGCAGGAACACCACCTGCGCGGCCTTCGACGCCAGCAGCTCCTTCACCAGCCCGCCGACCGACACGCCGCTGTCGATCAGGTCGTCGGGCAGGGTGTCCCACGCGGCCAGCACGCCCTCGCCCTTGTGGCGGAACCCGTGCGCGTCCACCCACACCAGCAGGTCGTCGCCCTTCTTCATCTGCTTCTTCAGCTTCCTCACGCGCGACTGGATGGCCCCCTGCGTGGCGTGCGAGCCGACCAGCACGAACTGATGCTTCTTGGCGTACCCGACGGCCGCGAGCGCGTCGGCGGCGGCCTTCGCCCCGGCCTCGGCGTAGGGCACGGCGCCCAGGGTGGCGTCCTGATAAGTGTCGATGGCGACGAGCAGCGCCCAGCGGTCGGACACGGGGGAACTCCGGGAGGGGTGGGAATTGTACACCCCGCCGCGCGCCCCGCGAGCGCGGTAGGGGAGTGGTGTTCGGGGGCGTCGGGTGGTATGATTCCGACACGCGCCCGAAGGGACCGCACATGACCGCCGCCGCCGAGCCGTTCTCCGCCGCCGAGTTCGTCAACACCCTCTCCGACGAGCAGAAGGAGGCGGTGCTGTACGCCATCGTGCGGGAGGTCCTCGCCGTCGAACCCGAATCCGACGTCATCCCCCTCCACCCCGAAGGGGGGGAGTTGTTGGGACACCTCCTGACGACCCGCGGGTCGAAGCGGTTGCTCGACGGGGACGGGTGGCGGCACTTGCCGGAGTTGCTCATCCCCGTGGTCCACTCCCGCGAACCGGGTCTCACGATCGAGGAGGTGTGGGCACGGATTGACGCGGCGGAAGCGGCGCAAGCCGCACAATCGCGATCTCGAGTCGCGGGCTGAACCGCGACCCGGCTCGGGTGACGGTGTACTCGGCCCACGTCCCGCCCGTCAACTCGTGCCAGTACCGCGGCGGACTGGTCGTCCGATCCACCCGACCCGTCGCCGGCCGGCCGGCGGTGTCCGTCAGGACCTTCGCCAGGGCGTCGTAGTACGTGGCGGCCAGCCGCCGCTGGACGACGGGGTTCGAGTCCAGCGACTCCCGCCACGCGGCGAAATCCGCGACGGCCCTCGGGGCGATGTCCACGAGCACTCGCATTCCGTCCCCTCGGCGTGCCCGGTCATCCTATGTTCGTCACCCGTTCCCGCCGCCCGCCGGCGTCGGTATGATACCCGTCACTCCCTCTCCCCGGCGTCTCCACCCCCTGCCCGCCTCTCCGGGTCCGCTCATGGCCATCGACAAGATCGGCAAGTTCGCCGTCCTCGCCACCCTCGGGGCCGGCGCGCACAGCAGCATCCTGCACGTCCGCCGGGAGGACGACGGCAAGGAGTACGCGCTCAAAGTGGTGAGCATCGACGGGGAGGCGGAGAAGAAGTTTCTGGAACAGGCCGAGCACGAGCTGCGGGTGAGCAAGCTGCTCAACCACCCGAACCTCGTCAAAGTGCACTGCCTGGAGTTGGAGAAGGGGCTGTTCGGCCTGGGCGGGGTGAAGAAGGCCCGCCTGCTCATCGAGTACGTGAAGGGCGACACGCTAGACAAGGCCAAGCTGATGAAGCCGGCCAAGCTGATGCGGGTGTTCCAGCAGATCGCCGCCGGGCTGGCGCACATGCACCAGAAGGGGGTGCTGCACGCCGACATGAAGCCGGGCAACGTGATGGTCGGGCGGGCGAACGTGGCCAAGGTGCTCGACTACGGGCTGGCGTGGATCAAGGGCGAACCGAAAGACCGCGTGCAGGGCACGCCCGAGTACATGGCCCCGGAGACGGCCGCCCACAAGATGGTGAGCGAGCGGACGGACATCTACAACTTCGGCGCCACCATGTACCGCCTCACCACCTTCAAGCTGCCGCCCAGCCCGTTCCCCCCGATGGAAGGGGTGAAGCTGAAGGAGAAGGACTTCCTGGCCCAGCTCAAGCCGGTGCGGGATCTGGCCGCCAACACCAACCCGACGCTCGCCGACCTGATCGAGAAGTGCATCCAGTTCGACGCCAACAAGCGGCCGGCCGGCATGACCGACGTCCACAACGTGCTCGACACCCTGGCCGACGAGGCGGAAGCGAAGCTGAGTCCGGACGAGCTGGAGGGGTGAAGAGCCGACGAGCCGCGACCGCGAGGGAGCGG
>JANNVG010001320.1:0-1577 GCA_031414395.1 Fimbriiglobus sp. | reverse complement strand
TCGAGGGGTGTTCCCACGTGGAGCGTGGGAACGAGGGGAGTAGGACGGGCGGGAGTCGAACCCGCGTGCTCTCGGTTATCAGCCGAGTGCTGTGCCGCTCAGCTACCGTCCTGCGCTGCGGGCGAGCCGTGCTCCGTAAGGTGCCGGGTGTTTTCAAGAACCCATCTCCTTACGGAGCACGGCTCGCCGTTAAGATGACAGTGTCTCCCCGCTGCGGGTTCGCACCATGCCGGCCGACGTTCGCACGCTCACCGCCCGCTGGGTGTTCCCCGCCAGCTCCCCACCGCTCGAAGGCGGTACGGTCACGATCCGCGGCGACAAGATTGAAGCGGTCGAACCCCGTGGGGTTCGGAGTGCGGACGAAGACATTGGCAACGTCGCCCTCATTCCGGGGCTGGTGAACGCCCACACGCACCTCGACCTGAGCGGCGCGAGAGGCTTGATTCCCCCGACCGACCCCGACCACTTCACCGACTGGTTGCGCGGGGTGATTGCATATCGGCGAAACAGGAGTGAAGCGGACACGCTCGCCGACATCGATGCGGGCCTCGCGGAGTGCCTGCGGTTCGGCACCACACTCATCGGCGACATCGCCAGCGAGGGCAAGAGTTGGGACACGCTGTGTACGGCGAAAACGCGGGCCGTGGTGTTTCACGAACTGATTGGCCTGACGCAATCGGGTGTCGAGCGATGGAAAGACGCCGTGCGGTGGGCGAAGGATCGGACGGTTGATGACTGCCGGGCCGGGTTCAGCCCCCACGCGCCGTACAGCGTGAACGCAGCCGTGATGATGAAGTCGGTGGAGAACGTGCGGCCGGTGACGATCCACCTGGCCGAATCGCCGGCCGAGGTCGAACTGCTCGCCTCGCGCGCCGGGCCGTTTGTCCCCTTCTTGCAACAGCTCGGCGTGTGGGAGGGGGCGGTACTGGCCTCCTCACTGCCCTGGGTGGTGCGGTGGACGACACACGCCGGCACCCGCCGGCCGGTGTTGTACGCGCACGCCAACTACCTGCCGACGGATGTGCCGATCAACCCGCACGCTTCAATCGTCTACTGCCCGCGGACGCACGCGGCGTTCGGCCACCCGCCGCACCCGTTCCGCGACTTCCTCGCCCGCGGCGTTCGGGTGTGCCTTGGCACCGACAGCCTCGCGTCGAACCCCGACCTCGACATCCTCGCGGAAGCGCGCTACGTTCACGCGATGTACCCCGACTTCCCCGGCGAGCAGTTGCTGAAGATGGTGACGCTGAGCGGGGCGGAAGCACTCGGCTGGGCGGACGAGTGCGGCAGCCTGGAACCCGGCAAGTCGGCCGACTTGGTGGCGGTGCCATTGCCGGATGTGGAGGGCGACCCGCACGAGTTGCTGTTCTCGGAAACGCCCGGCGAACGACGAACGATGTGGCGCGGCGAGTGGCGGTAAGAGGGAGCGGCCGGGCGGGTGGCCGACTCTCGCCGAGAGTCGGACGGGGGCCTCGGCACGAGTGACGAGCGTGCAGTTGGTTGAGGCCTTCACTCGCTCCACGCGGGCTTCCCAGGTGTCGGCCCCCGTCCGACTCTCGGCGAGAGTCGGCCACCCG